>RGUG01000021.1 GCA_010027915.1 bacterium
ACAGCAGGAGCCCATTTCTGCCAATATGATGCGGTTGTAGCCCCTGTGACCAGATAGGGGCTTGTCGGATGGTGGGGTGTTGCGTCTTATGGGCATCCCTTTCTTGGGGTGATCGCTTTGTTTGGGGTTGTCGTTTGCCGGCCATCGCTGCTTCAAGTCAGATAGGTGCAAACGGGTAATACGAAACGGGGGCGGGTTATTTTTTAGCAACAGTGCTTAAAATGATTATTGCGTAGTGGGTGGGTATTGGACGATATGACCGAAGTGCTGCCGAGTGCCCAATCCATATGCTGGCATCAAAAGGCCCCTGATGCCACATGGCCATGTTGAGGTGATCAATGGGTTGCTAATGGCACGTGCTGTTGTGTATGGGGGGCATCAAGCAAACGATGCCCCCATGCGTTAAACGGTCCAACGTGGACAGAAGGTAAGGTGGGCCACCGGTCCAGGGCGTGATGCTAGCTTCGATCCGATGGTGGGCTGGCAATGCGGGTGGGTGATGACGGCAGTGGTCGTTGGGATAAGACCACCCCGATGCCTAGATGCAACAGAAGGGTGAAGAGGACGACTTTGGTCCCAAGGCTGATGATGGCAAGGATGGGGAGTGGTAAGACCACATCCAAGTGGAGCATATTCATGGTGACGATGATCAAACACGGTACCCCTGTATGAAAGACGGCGTGTGGCAGGGCCCTTAACAAAGGGAGGCATAGTATCAAAAAAATGAGCCGATAGTCCCAATTGGATGCCAATAAAAAGGTGCCGCAGTAAATGCCGGCCCCCGATAGGAATAGTGCTTTTTTGCGGTCGTGGATGTGGGTCAGTGTATCAACTACCATTGGCAAACGGTATCGATATAACAACAAGACCCCCGTTAATACCAACCCTAATAGCATCATAAAGACCCACGGTAACCAATCGGAGGTCATGCCAAGGGGATGGGTTAGCATCTTTTTGATGGCCGATAATATGGTTTTAAATCCATAAGAATGCACCCCTGCAGCATTGTTGCCGTTTGATATGGCCGTTAATTGATCGTAGACGAGCCATAAGTATCCTATCACCATGAATCCGATCCATGGGCGGTGTGAGGGTTTTATTCGTATCCCGATGCCGGCGAATAGGGGATAAATCTTTAATACAATGGCCATGAGATAGGTGAGGCTTCTCATGACCGGATAAGAGGTGATCGCACTTACATAAATCACTCCAAACATCAACAGATCGGTATTCCCCCGTTCCATTCCCAGCAGTGTGGCGGATGAGCATAATCCCATCAACAACACACGCGACGGAAATTGCCACAAAAGATGCATGCCACAGGCTATCAACACTCCCACAAACGATACACCCAATATCAAAAACCCAACCTCCGATTCGATGTGCATCCACTGTCCGATGGTCACCCAAATGCGGGGATAATTCAGTATTCGTTTCCATGGGTCACGTGGGTTGTTCAGTTGGGGATCAAGTCCATCGGCTGTGCTTAAAACAGCCCCTTGAATGATCCTGGTATCAGCAAAATACGGTGTCATGGGTGGAATATTTAACTGTTCCCAGAATGTGCCCCATCCGAACCACGCAAGTGAACACATGCCCATCGCAATCACGGCACCATAGAGACTGACCAACCAAACACGACCTGGCTTTTTTGTTGCCCACGACAGAAAGGACATGTTGTAACTCCTTTGATTGATTCGCTTATCCACTTTTTTCATTGCCTTGTTACGGCATCGGTCATGTTTTGTACGCTAAGCGACACGCATGGTGGGTGTTTCACAGAGGGGGCTTATCTTAGTGCCTGTTTCTTGTATGTTCAAACGTTGACGGTGGGGGGCTGCCCTTCCTTGACCGCCACCGGTACCGCCACCGGCATGTTGTGTATCCCCTGGTTTTAGTGAAAACAAGATCATTCACCGGTTATGAGTGGGTTTTCACCTGATGGTAGGTGGCACGTTAATCATGGTATAACCTCCGGGGTGTTGATGATGTGTGCTGGTGAAAGGAGTTGTCATGCCCGTTGCCGAAGGACTTACCTTACCGTTTGATTCACCGGATTCTATTCGATCGGATTTGTTAGAACGCATCGATTACCAGGGTGGTGACCAGCTCATTCGATATCATACCCCGGAGTGGTCGTGTGTGTGTCCCTTTTCTGGGTTGCCTGATTTTGGGTCTTTTTATATGACGTATGTGCCGGCCCATCACATTGTGGAATTAAAATCCCTTAAATATTACCTGGTGTCGTACCGCCCCGTGGGCATTTATCAAGAATTGGCCACGACGCGATTGTTAACGGATTTGTGGCAACTGTTGGGGCCGGTATATCTGCAAGTGGATACCGTGTATCGACCCCGCGGCGGTATTCATGCCCATTGCACCCAAACCAATGGGACCTTCCCTTCTCATTTGCGGGATCGGCTTGCCATTTCACCCGCCCCAACGGAGGGGCCTTGCCTGTGACCCCGGACTTTACCCCTCGTCAACAACGCTTTCAATCGGTGGCGGCCCAGCGTCAATCCGGATTGGTGCTGGTGTTAGAAGACATCGGCGACCCCCATAATGCGGGGGCCATACTCCGAACGTGTGATGCCTTTGGTATCCAATCGGTTCATTTTGTGTTCGATCAACAACCGGGGTTTAATCCCAAAAAAAAAGCCAGTGCCACCGCGACGGCGGTGGTTAAATGGCTGTCTATCCATACGCATGATAGCACGGCGGCTGCCTTGGCCTTTTTGAAGGCACAGTCGTATCAGATGGTGGCCACAACCCTCACGGACGCAACCCCCTTGTATGATACAGATTGGGGGCACCATCCGAGGTTGGCGTTGTGGGTGGGAAATGAGCATCGGGGGTTGTCTCATCAAGCGATTCAGTCCGCAGATTTTAGGGTTACCATTCCCATGCGAGGGATGGCCCAAAGCCTGAATGTATCGGTAACGGCGGCCTTGGTGATGGCTGAAATTACCCGCCAACGGGTGGCGTCAGGGATCCCTTTTGACTATGATGCCAATGCACAACAAGCCTTGGTTGCGTCGTTTGATGCCATTGATGCGGGGGAGGGGACTTTTTCGGTTCCAGACCGTCCTTTTTTAGGTGTTTTTGGATCATGACGGTGGTGTTTGATTTGGATGGCACACTGGTAGATAGCCTCCAAGACATTTGCTTGGCACTGAATGCGGCGGCCCAGGTGTATCAGATTCCACCAATTGAACGGTCCCAAGTATTGTCATGGATTGGGGGTGGGGTTGAGTCATTATTGGCATCTGCACGTGGCGATTCTCCAGTCGATCCTGTTGGGTTTCGGGAGGCGTATGGCCGGGCCTATCACGCCCAAGGGCATTCTCATAGCCCCCTTTATCCCGGGGTGAAAGCGGGGTTGCGTCGGTTACAACAGGCATCGGTCCCCATGGCGATTTTAACCAATAAACCAGAGCACAGTGCCCGCCATTTGGTAGAGGCCCTGGGCATTGAGGGGTTTTTTCAGGTGGTCGCTGGTCCCGACACGTATGGGGCACACAAACCCAATCCGCAAGGGTTGTCTTGCCTGATGCAGGTGATGGGTGCGACACCCCTTACCACCCGGATGATTGGGGATTCGGAATCCGATGTGTTGGCAGGTCAAGCCGCTGGTACCATGACGGTGGCGGTGACGTACGGGTACCGTGCCAGTCGTGACTTGCAAGCGCTGAATCCCACCGCCGTATGTCACACCTTTTCTGAGGTGGTGGCGTGGGTATTAGACCGATAGGATGTGACATGACCTATTTACTTGTGGTGGCCATTTTTACGTGTGTGATTCATTTGGTCGAGACCGTGGCGTATGCCATGCGATGGGCAGGGGTTCAAACCCGACAAATGGCCGTTGCCATGTCGTTTGTCACCTCCACGTTGTTGGTGTCCCGGCTTTCGAATATGGTACAAGCCCCGTTGTTGGGGGCCATGGTGGATACGGCGATTATGGATGGGTCGTTGGATGCGGTGATCGAACTGGAATGGGCCTTTCGTTTTATCATTGGCAGTGCGTGTTTGGGAACAGCATTGGGGATGTGTTTAACGCCGACGGCCGCCCGTTTGTTTGCGGTGGCCATTCGACACTTTGCCGCCCATGGGTCCATGCCCAAAGTCTTATTGTCGGCATTAAGGCCCCGGAATTGGCCCAAAATACTGGCCATGGTGGTATGGCCCCGATTGTCTATGTTGCGATCGGTGTCGTTGGCGGGCATTCCCCGCCGCTTTTTAATCATGAATATGGTGGTGACCCCGGTATACACGATTGGTGTATTGTGTTCCTTATTGGCGGGTGCGATGTTACCCCCTTTTCGATCAACGGCTATTCAGTTGTCGGGGTTGGTAAACGGCATGGCGACCGTGTTGTTGGTCTTATTTGTGGATCCGGCCGGGGCACGCATTACCGATCAGGTGAGTCATGGTCATCGCCCACCCGAACACCTTAAAAGTGTGGTGTTTTTTTTGCAATTGGGGCGACTCATTGGTATATTCATTTTTTCTCAACTGTTATTAATGCCGTTTACGTTCTATATTAAATGGGTGGCACGATGGGTCGCCACCATGGGAGTGGGTTAGTCTGGATGCGAGATGGGAAACATGAAGGGGGACTTTGATTCAATACGTTTGTTGAGATGAATGACAGGACGATTTCTCTGATTGCATGGTAATAAAGGAGTGCGTATGACACAGTGGGTTGTGATAATCAGTATGGTGATCATGATGGCAGGGGTGAGTGTGGCCCAGGGGATGCCGGCATCCCCGGACTTGTCAGGGGATTATGAAGAATTCAAGCGGTATGAAGCGTTTCGAAAGTCCCAGTTAGATGCCCTCGAAAAGCAACGTGCGGCGGGGGTTCAAGCTGAATATGATGAGTTTCAGTTGTTTAAACAGTACCGTGAATTGCGTAAGCAATCGACTGTGCAACCCACTATCCCTTCGTCCACCACGGTGCCCCCATCGGGGTCCCTTCCGAATGCTTCCCTATCCTCACCTCCCATACCCCCCATTCAACAAGCAGAGCAAGACCTAAAAGAGGCATACAAACGCTATCAATCGGTTAAGGCGATGGAGATCACACCGTCACCCACGTCCCATGAGAATCGACCCGTATCCTTTGGCTGGGATTGGGTGGTTATGTCTGGGGTAACCAATTTGGCGTATAAAAACGGCCCTGCTAGCAGGGAATTTTGGGGTCTTAACCTGGGAATTGGGGGACGCTTTTCAGTCCCTTTGGGTCGCAATACCAGTTTTTTGGTGGGACCGGAGGTGTCATACACTAGCTTTACTTCCAAGGGGGGCGTCCCGATTTTTATTTCCACTACAGATAGTGCACTGGAATGGAAACAGGCCTTCCTGTTTTTGACCATACCGATCCAATTGCAGCAACGAATGGGACCGTTTCATTTGTCGGTTGGGGCGTATGCCTCCCGGCCCCTTATGGCCGAAGAAACCAAAACCAATCTTTATCGCTGGGATGCAAAAAAAGATATTGCCCCTTATTTGAGGGAATGGGCGTTGGGTGGCACGTTGTCGTTGACCTATACGGTGGCGGTGCCAGATGTGCAATTTGGGTTCCTGGTCCAACTTCCCTTCACGGGGTTCATGAAAGAAGACAGTCCCTATCGCGAGTCTCGACTTGCCACTTACGGATTGCAAGTAACGGCCCGTCTATAGCAACGGCTCCTTCTGGTTCGTTTGGGATGACCGGGGCATGTATGGGGGATGGCCATTCCGGTTTCGGCTGATAGGCCGACGATGATCTTGGGGCATGTTGGGATTGTCAGGTTCGAGTCCCATCTCATAAGGGGCCCCACCGGTTGTCAGCTCACGATTGATTCTGTCTTGCTCCCCTTCGTATTGGACCTTGCCGCACGCCCTTTTTAGACCGGTCGTGCACGATCTCCATTCCCATCTCCTTGTGTTGAGCATGTGACCCCATTGCATCTCGGGTTTGGGATGACCACTGGTGCCTGTTACGGCCCTCTACTCCGTGGCCAATCAGGCGATTGATGCTCAGGAATGAATTCTTCTCGCCACGTCTATCTCACTGATTGATCCTACATGGGCCTATCTTGGGATGGCTTGTTTTCAGGTGATCATAGCGGTCTTTTGAAAGGCCACCTCCAATGCGTTGGGGATCGTGGTCATTTTTAGCCCATGGTACCTCCATACGCCCATCCGTCGCTTCACCCATCACCTGTTACCATCGGGTCCCGACTTTTTTGATCTCAAGATCCATTCCTGCTACGTGGGAAATACAGCCAATGGCGTCGTGCGTGGTGACGCCATGCGTGCTTGCTCATCCATGATGCCCTATCGTTTGGATGAGGGGCGGCACAAATAGGGTCGTATGAGTTTGATGCCTGTTGGGGGTCTGATGGGTGGCATCGCCAGGGTTTTTCCTGTATGGATGGTGCTGCGGGTGGGTTGATGGGTGTTGGAAACGGGTGATGGGGGCTTGTCGAATGGCCACATTTTTCTTACATTGATGGGTTATGGGGTGGGTTATTCATTCGCCTTCATGTTGTGTAAAATAATTGCGTCATAAGTAAAGGAATTGGGTATTGATATGATGATCAATCGATGGCTTGGCATCATGATGGCCTGGATGGTGGTAGTGGGCACGGCCATGGGCCAGGACTTATCTCCAGCTTCTGTTGCAACGGTTAACATGGGGGCCGGTAGCAGCGGTCCTTCGGTGTTGGGTTCCGATTTAGAAGAGTTTAAACGCTTCGAAGCGTTTCGTTCTGCCCAGCGTGAGGCGGCCGAACAACAACAGTCTGCTTCCGCCAAAGAGGCCTATGACGATTTTCAACTATTCAAACAATTTCGTGAGCTGCGTCGCCAACAAACCCAGTCTGTTCCCTTGCCTTCAGCACCCAAAGCGGGTGACAACGTGGGGACTTCGGTCCCTGCATTGACTACACCCACTTCGCCCGAGGTCCCGGTAGGGGGCGGTGCATCATCGGGACCTTCTGTGTCCCCATCCCCTTCTAAGTCGGCCAGTCGCTTGACTGAAGATGATCTCAAACCGTCTGGTGCCCGTTCGACTTTTTTAACCGATGATGCGGCATCGGCTTATTCACGGTATCGGTTTATGCACATGATTGAACACACCAACCATAAGGCCCCCACCCCTGCCACCGCCCCCTTGTCATTTGGATGGGATTGGGTGACGAACTTGGGCCTTGCCAATGCGACCTATTCTAATGCCAGCACCATCTTAGCCGTCCATGGGTTTTCGTTCGGGTTTGGCGGTCGCTGGGTGTTTCCCTTGGTAGGTGACACCAGTTTGACGCTGGGTCCGGAGATTCGTTGGGTCTCGGGGTCACTCAAAGGGGATGGCCTGCTTGCGATCAGTTCGTCTTTCCCCCTAGCAGAGTACAGACAATCAATGGTATCCCTTCATGTACCCGTTCAGATTCAGCAGCGCATGGGTCGGTTTAATGTGGCGGCTGGTTTTTATTTGTCTCGTCCCTTATTTGCGGACGAAACCGGTGTGGCCACCGATGGTTACAAGGTAGTCAATGACATGATGGGCCTCCTTCAGGGTCTTCAGTTTGGTAGCACGGTGTCGCTTTCGTACCAGGATATGGGGTATCAACTGGGTCTTTATGTGGATTTGCCCCATAGCGATTTGGTGAAATCATCGACCGGTTACACGTCGTCACGGCTGGCCAGTTATGGGTTGTTTGTTGCCGCACGTCTGTAAGGGGGTCTGAATGGCAAGTCATGACGCAAGGCTTTCAGACAATGTGCCTGGCCCTTGGTTTGTGGATGATTCTTGCATTGCGTGTGATACCTGTGTGGGCCTGGCCCCTGCGTACTTTAAGCTGACATCGGACGATCGTCATGCGTATGTATGGGCCCAGCCCGCCCAGCCTGAGGCATGGCGGCAGTGTGAGTCGGCCCGTTTAGCCTGTCCGGTGGGTGCCATTGGCCATGATTGAATCAGCCGAGGCGTTGTATCGCCAGTTAGAAGGGGTCAAGTTAGGCGGGGGGACGTGTTTGTTTACCCGGGACAAATGCGAGCAATTGTTTCCGTACATCACCCAAATCCAGGATCTTAAACAATCCACCAATACCGTCATCTTGGCCCACAGTTATGTGAGCCCAGAATTGCAATTGGTGGCCGATTTTACGGGGGATAGTTTTGAATTGTCCAAATGGGCCAAACAGACCACGGCCGATCGTATTGTGTTTGTCGCCGTTCGATTTATGGCCGAAACCGCCAAGTTGCTAAACCCAAGCAAAGAGGTACTCATTCCGGGCCGGCTGACGGGATGTACCTTGGCAGATGGGATTACGGGTGATCAAGTGGATGCCTTACGTGCCCAATACCCACAGGCAACCTTTGTGTGTTATATCAATACATCGGTGGCGGTCAAAGCCCGGTGTGATGTGTGTGTGACCTCATCGAATGTGATGGCCATTATTGAGGCCATTCCCAATGACACCATTTATTTTTTGCCGGATCGGTTGATGGCCCAAAACATCATCCAGCATTGTCGTGACCATCACATTTCTAAAACCATTCATTATTGGGATGGGTCGTGTTACGTTCATGAAGAATACGACCCGGATATGATTGCCTACATCCGCCGTGAATACCCCGGGGTTCAGGTGGCGGTTCATCCGGAATGTGCCCCATCGGTGGTGGCATTGGCCGATTTTGTGGGCTCCACGTCTCAGATGATTCGGTTTGTGTCGGATACCGATGCACCGTATTATTTTTTGGTCACGGAATGTGGGTTAAGTAGTCGGTTGCAATGCTCCTACCCTCACAAAGTCTTTGTGGGCACTTGTACCATGTGCCGGTACATGAAATCCAATACCTTGATGGACGTGGCCCGTGTGATGGCAACGCCCCTTGAGGGTGATCGTGTGGTATTAGATGAGGCCGATATAGAGCCGGCCCATCGGTGCTTGGCGGCCATGTTTCATTATGCCAACCCTCCCCATTTGGGTGGGGGGCGATGAAACACCGCATTTTGATGGTATCGTGTGAGGGTGGGGTGGCCTTGGCCCTCGCCGAGGCCTTGGCCCATCAGGGGTGGTCCCCGGTGATGATGGGGGCTGCTGTGTCTGACCACTCAGAGCGGTTGTCCTGGCTGCCCCATATCGGGGTGGATCCCCATGATGTGGAGACCGTGACCGAGGTGTTGTGTCAAGTGAAGCCCACGGTAGTGATTCATGGGGGTGTTCTTTCCCCTCCTCAGAATGACCAGGATCCGGCGTGTTTGGTGTCGCATTACGAAGGGGCCATGGCCCACTTGTTGCATGCCATGGCAACCGCCGGTTGCCATCGGTTGATTTGGTGGGGGTCGGCCGGGGTGTATGCCCCGTCGTTGGCACCTGTGAGTGAAACCGATCCCGTGGCACCTCACGACTGGGTGTCGTCGGCATGGTTGCGTGTGGAATGGTTGCTCAACGCCACCCATCATGCCAGGGGGTTGGGTTATCTGGGGTTTCGGTTGGGCGAGGTTGTGGGGGCGGGTGTGGTGCCCCCGGTCTTGGTACCGGTGTATGAGGCTCTGACCCAGGGTCATCCCGTGTCGTTGCCAGCTTTGGATACCCCCGAAGGGACTTGGGTGCGTGATTTTATTCATATTCGGGATGTGGTGGCGGTCACCATGGCGGGGGTATCGTATTTGCAAGCAGACAACCCCTCGGCGGTATTCAATGTGGGGACCGGTGTGGGGACCAGTGGGAAGGCGTGGGTTGACACCATTGAATCGGTGTTGCATCGTCGGATCGAGCGGGTGTTCCAACCGGCAGCAGGTATTGGATACCCACTTGGCTCGCCATTTGTTACAATGGACCCCCTTGTATGGGGTGGATGCCATGAGCCGTGATCTATTTGGATTGGTTTAATTTGGATTGGTTTAATAAGGAATTGTATGACCCGACAACCGAAGCGACATAAAAAAAAGCGGCGATTTACTCCCAGCTTGTCTGATCATTTTTCTAAACGAGACTTTGTGTGTCGTTGTGGCCATTGTAAACAGCTGGTCAAGGTGTCCCTGGGATTGGTCGGGGCGTTGGAATGGTTGCGTGAGATGGTCGGGCAACGCATTACCATCACAAAAGGGTATATGTGCCATGATGCGGTGGATAAACAGCAGTCGTTAAGGCGCAACTTTTATCACATGGGCATTGCGGCTCAAATTACGGCCGAGCATACCGATTTGTTGTCATTGGCCAAACATGCCCTTACCATTCCTGAATTCCGTGGGATTGGGTTGTGTCAAGATACGGGGGTGTTGCATGTGGATACCCGCAAAGCCAATGAGCGTACTATTTGGATTGAATCCAATGGCCAAAGCCAACCGGTTTTAGAAGACGACATTGACCGATATTTCCCACCCGTTATTGACCACCTTTCGTGAGTTTTTGAGCGTGCATCGCCGGGTATCGGGCCATACGGTGTCGGATTATCTTCGGGATGTGTCGGTGTTGTTGGCCCATTATCCGTCCCCTGATCGCATGACCTTGTCCGATTGCCACCATTTTTTGGGGTTGCCGGTGAATGTGGCATTGGGTACCCGCAGTCAGCAACGTCGGCTATCGGCCATTCGGACGTTTTGGCGGTATTTGACCACCCAATACCCCGGATTGGCCAACCCATGGGTGGGGATCAAGCCTGCCCGGATGCCACGCCGCTTACCCCGTACGGTGCCCACCGACACCCTGATGTCCTTTTTGGATCAGGTGCCCACCCATACCCCGGAGGGGATTCGATTGCGTGCCATGTTGGAGTTGGTGTTTGGTACGGGTATTCGGGTGGGGGAACTGGTTCGATTGCAGCTTGCTGATTGGCGGGGTGAGGAGCATGGGTTGCGGGTGTGGGGGAAGGGTCAAAAAGAACGGCTGGTGGTAGTGGGTCCGACAGCCAGTCGATGGGTGGGATTGTACGTGTCGCAGGTGAGGTCCCTGTGGGCCTTATCGTCTCAACCGGCGTTGTGGGTGTCCAAGCGGGGATCGGCATTGACGGCCCGATCGGTGCAACGGATGATAAAAGCAGAAGGCTTGCGACAGGGGGTGAGCCTTACCCCCCATGTGTTACGGCATTCGTTTGCAACGGCCATGCTCGAAGGTGGGGCGTCATTGGATGTGATTCAACAGTTATTGGGTCACGCATCGATTGACGCCACCCAAGTGTATACGCATGTCAGCCGTCGTCGATTGTCGACCCTTCACCAGCAATCCCCTCTGGGACATACGGGCCTATGAGACGCTGGGTAGGGTGGGGGATATGGCTCAGCCTGGCATGTTTGGGTGTGGCCCATCCGATGGTGGATCGCATGGGCATGGTGACATTTCGCTTTGCTTGGTCGGCGATGGTGCCCCCGGTCACCCATGTGCAGGTTCGGAGTGGGTCGGTATGGGTGGCCCATCAAGGCACACCAGAGACCCCGCCAGGTGTCATGATTTTGGATGGCTTAACCGGTAAACTGGCACGCCAACACCCCGTAGGGTCGGTGGTATCGTGGGCCCAATCCCCGGGGGTGTCATGGGTGTCCAGTATGGGCAAAGGCCTGGCGGTATGGCGGCTTCGGGATCCGATGGCGACACGCTGGCAACTGCCCACGATGATACCGGTGCAACTGGCGGTGGACGACCTTGATTCGGATGGGGTGGATGATGGGGTTTGTCGGGATGCTTCGGGGCGGTTGATGGCCGTTGGGGGGCGGACGGGCACCCCCTTATG
>RGUG01000201.1 GCA_010027915.1 bacterium
TCCCATCAAGGCACCCACGACGATACCCCACCCAAGCCAAGTTCGGATCATGACATGGCACTCAGCAACAAGGTGAGAATAAAAAACAGGGCCGCCACACCCATGGTAAGACGATTAAGACCATCTTCTAAGCCCCTGGTGGGAACAAACAGCTTGCCATCCCCACCCATGGCACCAAAACCATCCCCTTTGGCCGAATGTAGCAACACCAATGCCACGAGCAACACAGCATCCACAATCAGTAAACATTCCAAAAAAAAGATCATGACCGACTGCTCCTTATATAGGTTGTCGTCGCATCATAGCGAAGACACGCCCACCCGCCAAGCACCAAGCCATCCATCACACGTATCAACAACAAAAACCCGTTTGGAATGAGAACGGCTCACCAGGTCATCATCATACACCCCCTCACGATCCTGCCTGAAAGTACCCCCACCACCCGTCACGCAGCAGGGTCGTGATGGCCCTTATCAAGCCCTCCAACACGATTGAGGACCACCCCCGGACACCGTCATAAACCCACTTCCGACCAATACCGATATGATCGGCTACCTATATTACGCACCGCCCCCAACCAAGACGGCACAGCGGGCATCCGACACCACCCATCAAGACCCATCACGCACACACAGAGACGTGCGTGACTCAAAATAAAAAAAGGCATCGTGATCGGCAGCGTCACCCCCAATAAGCGATATGGCCTCCACACACTATTCAGATGTCGCCTGCCCATCATTGGATAGAGTAGAGATAGAGTAGAGATAGAGGGAAGATAGGGGGAGATAGAGAGAAGATAGGGGGAGATAGAATGGATCAAGCAAGATCCTTCAAAAACCATTTAAAAGCGACACCAACACCCCACCCCTGATCCATCCCCTTTTAAGACTGACCCAACCATGCTTCAGGAATCAATCCCCCGCATTCCCCTTTTAAGACACAAGCAAGCGTGGACTAAAAAGTGGTCGCAAGCCCGAATTGAAAAGCAACCGGCTTAGACGCGACTATTTTGTAAGTATCAGATAGTGGAAGTGTGACACCTGCGGATACTTGTACCCATTTAAAATCATACCCGACTTGCCCGATCAATCCGCCGACAACGGCGTTGGTCCCACTGCTCACATCCCCTTCTTTTGCCAGAATTACTTCCTGGGCAGAGACCCCCGTTTTTTGGGTAGAGCTCACGATCAAGTCAACATACGCTCCCGCAGCAAAAGACCAATGATCCACCCGTTGTTTTAATAACACGGGCAAGCGTAATCCAGACACGGAAAAGGAATTCTCAACGCCCACTGTGACAACACCTAGTGAAGTGGTCAGCTTTGCGGTATGAGTGGTGGCAAAAATACCAGGTTCAAACGATACACTGAATCCCTTTTCATCCAATGGCATCCCATACTGGCCATTGATCATGAGGGTCCCCCATTATGAACGATGCCGGCAAGTAATAGAGAACTCACACCATACGATGCCCCCACAGCATAGCGGCCTTGGGCCACCACACCACCTGCCATCCCCACCATCAGAGCCGTCAACAAAAAAACGCTCACAACCATTCGGTTAAACAACCTTACCATACTCAAACGCCTCCTAAAAAATAGTCCCCCCCCCCTTTACTTATCAAAAAAAACAACCCGATGTTTCAACCCACACATGCATCAGGTCGTCATAGGCCATGCCCATCATGCGAACCTGTGACGCCTAATAAGGGGATTCCGGGGGCACCTCAGACAGTCAGAGATCAGGCGATCGACTCGATTTTGACGCCAAGCCATCATCAAAAGACTCACCCACATCCGCCCATGGCAACGCCAACCAAACCCCATGCCATTGACCATGGAATCCCCACCCTTGCAGCCCAAATCCCTCAGACAAAGGGGTATAAAAAAACTTGTCGTGAGGCTACCCCAACCCCCATGTGGTGCGAATCAAACGGGCAAACGCCGTGTTGTGCTGATGACTGGGAAACCGGGCCACCACATGGGCCTGAATGGGCACCCCCACCAACGCCATATCACCGATTAAATCCAGGCACTTGTGTCGTGCCAATTCATTATGAAACCTAAGGGGCGATAAATACCCATTGTGTGTAATGACCAAGGCATTGTCGAGACTGCCCCCCAATGCCATCCCCTGTGCTTGCAATGCCGTCACTTCTGATTCGAACCCATACGTACGGGCCGGGGCAATATCCTCCCCATACGAATCGGAAGATGCCACCCAATCAACCCATTGGGCCCCCACAAACGTATCGGGGTAATCAATCATCACCGTCCATCGGGGATTACCGGGATACAAACTCAACTGGGTCTGACCATCCTGGTAATGCAAAGGGGTCGTGACCACCCAAGGCTCGGTCACATGCCGTGGGAACGTGGCCAATCCTGTCACATACGGCAGGGCCGACCCATCTAAAATCGGTAATTCAGGCCCCTCAACGGTCACATGGGCATCATAAATACCCAGGCCATATAAGGCCGATAACAAATGCTCGGGTGTCAACACACGGGCGGCCTGATGGGTCAATAACGTGGCCCGGGCATTGGGCAGCGCATACTCTGCCCATGCGGGCAGTTGGTGCCCCATTTGTTCGAATACAATGCCCGATCCAGGCCGACCGGGTGATACCGTCACCGAACACGGTTGCCCGGTGTGAATGCCAACCCCCTGCCACCCGATCGACACACCACCACTCATGACGCCGATACCCGTCTACCCAACCCCAGCACCAGCACCATGAGGACACAGCCCAACGCAAAATAAATAAACCCGCCTTCCAAGGGACTCAAAAAAGATAAAAACCCAATAAAAGGCCCCAATACACGGGCCCCACTGCCAATGCCTTCAAACACCCCCATCATGGCCCCCCTAGA
>RGUG01000202.1 GCA_010027915.1 bacterium
CGTTGTGCGTGGCGTTATTGATGTATGTTTGTCACCGTTTTCCTGGTTCCTCAAGATGGGGATATAAAGTGGGGACGGTATTGTTTTGTGCCCTGATTTTTTATGCCCAGTACTTGTCTTTTTCACGGGCTACTTGGGTTGGGTTTGTGTTGGCCATGCCATTTTTTTATTTGTTTTTATTTCGATTGATTCCGCTCCATCGTCCACGATTGATGTTGGCTGATTCCTTGTCTGCCTTGCTGGGGTTGTTTGTTTTTTCACTTTATTACGTATTTGAGTTTCATAAAATGGCCCCCATGGTGGGCATTTTGTTTTTTGTGGTGTGTGTGTCATGCTTGACGGTGTGGTGGGTGGCGACACGGCTTTATGAGGGTGAATCCCTACTGGCCTTGCTATCATTGTATGTCGGGGCGGTTTATAAGGGTGAATGGACAGGGATGAAGCAATTGGCATTGGTTGCCATTCAAACGATTGCCATTTTGGTTCCCTTGGTGTTAACCCGATACTTTTCGGTGTCTTTTCGGCGTTTTGTGTTACGCTTGTTTGTCATTTTGGCGTTTTTTAAATTGCAATACATGGTGTTGTCGTTTTCGAATGTGTGGGGTGAGTTGTGTGTGATAGGCGGGGTCTTTTATCTGTTGTTTTCTGATCCCAATGAAGAGGGGAGAGAACAGAAACGCTGGTCCTTTGCGGTGTTGGCTTCTTTCTTCTTGGTGGTGCTGTTGCCCGCTTTACCGGGTTTATTGGCGTCCTTGTCCCCACCTGATCCTAAAGATAAGACCACGGAATTGTTGGCCATGGATAACGTGCGGGGTCGTGTGAAGGGATTGAAGGCCGATTCGGGATCCGCCCGGGTATCGATGTGGAAGTCCTCGGTTCAGTGGACCTTGGATCATTGGTGGCTGGGTACCGGTCTGGATACGATTAAGTATATGTATCCTATTTATCGTCGGTCTGATTATGGGATTTTAGAAGGCGGGCATAATTTTACGCCTGATCGTCTGCACAATGAGTACCTGAACAATTTTGCCACCCGGGGTGTTTTGGCCACGTTTATTTATTATGGCGGCATTATTTTGGGTTGGTTGTTGTTGGTTTTAAAGGCGTTGCCTCGGTTGTCTCGGTCCCCTTATCGCTTTTTTTCGTTGGCACTGATGACGGGGGGGTTAATTTATTTGGGTCAAGTGATGTTTAACTTTGGGGTGGTGGCCACCATGGTGTTGTTTTATTTGTGTGTGGGGGCTTCATGGGCCATTTCGATCTATCCTGATTTTGAATGCTCGGATCAAGACCCTTCTTCTTCTCATGACAAAACGTCGCACTAAGTCACCCAAACCTCATCATTCGGTCCCCCTCTCACCCTCACCGGCGACCCATTCCACCGCCTTCTCTTCTTCCCATGATCCTGAGATTTCTTTGGCTGTTGTTTCACCTCTTCAGTGGGTGTTTCTTGCGGTGTCGTTGATTCTTTTTTTGGTTGGGTCGGTGTGGTTTTTTTATCCCTTCTTGTCAGAGCGTCATTATCGTGACGGGTTTCAATATGATGCAATGGGGTTATATGAGTTGGCCATTCGCGAATTAGAACAGGCGGTTCGATATACCCCTTGGGAAACCCAGTACATTATGACATTGGCCAAATCTTACGAGTCGCTGGCGGCCCAGGCAAGTTTGCCGATTCCGGATCGTTTGGCGGCTTTAACCAAGGCGGAATCGTTGTATCAAGACTGTGTTGATCTGGATTCACTTAACCCCTGGCAACAAAACCGCTTGGCGGCGGTGTGGACTGCACGTGCCGCCCTCTTGCCCACTCAAGATGCCCAATTTTACCTTGATAAGGCCACCCAAGCGATTCAATTGGCTGCCCGCTTGGATGCTCAGAACCCATTGTTTCAGTTGAATTACGCCCATCATTTGCATACCAATAACCGGTTGGATGAGGCCCTTCCCTTGTATTTAACGGCCATTAAAATGGACCCCAACATGATGGAAGCACGCTATAATTTGGCGGATTTGTATCGTCGTCGCAACCGGTTGGATCTGACCCTTCTTCAGTACCAATACATTTATGAGCATAACCCTGACTTTGCCAACATTAATGTGGGCTTGGCGGATACCTACAGCCGATTGAATCGTATCGATGAGGCCATTGAGGCCATGGAACGTGAAGTGGCCCGTCGCCCTGACTTTGTGGAGGGGATATCGCTTTTAATTACGTTGCATACCAAGCGGCAAGATTGGGACCGTGTGGCCTCATTGTATTTTCAGTTGATTGCCCTAAATCCGGGTTCCGACACCTTTTTTATGCCGTTTGTTGACGCCGTTCGTCGCTCTGGGAAGGTGGAAAAGGCCAAGGCTAATTTACAGCAAATGATGGTCCAAAATCCCAATCCTGATTTGCAGAGGTTGAACCAATTGCTGTAGTCACCCCGTCGAGTGGGGACTTGCCATCGGCCATTATCGTGGGGATTGATACCCCGTATTCTGAGTGGCCCTTATCAGAATCCCTGGTTGAGTTGCGTGACCTTGCACGTACCGCCGGTGTGTCGGTGGTAGGGCAGATGACCCAGGCACGACAGACGCCCCATCCAGCCTCTTATTTGGGCACTGGTAAGTTACTGTCGCTTCACGCCATGTGCCTTGATCGGGGTGCCACCATGGTGATTGCGGATGATGAGCTGACCCCGGCTCAGATGCGTCACATGGAAAAGGTCCTGGGTCTGAAGGTCATGGATCGTACCGGATTAATATTGGATATTTTTGCGTTGCGTGCCCGTACCGCAGAGTCTCAGTTGCAAATTGAATTGGCCCAATTGGACTATTTATTGCCTCGCTTAACCCGTTTATGGACCC
>RGUG01000203.1 GCA_010027915.1 bacterium
TGGTGGTAACCGGGATGGCGACGGTCAATCAGCTGGTCGTGACCCAGTCGTTGGTGTCAGCCGAGGCCAGTATCAACCGGCTGGCCGTACAGGCCGCCACAGTCAATCGCTTGGATGTGGTGACCCTTCGGGGACTCAACGTGGCAACGATGACGGATGTGGTGGTGACCCGATCGCTGGTGTCAGAGGGGCTGGCCACCCTGAACCGGGTGGTGGTAACCGGGATGGCGACGGTCAATCAGCTGGTCGTGACCCAATCGTTGGTGTCAGTCGAGGCCAGTATCAACCGGATGGCGGTACAGGCCGCCACGGTGAATCGCTTGGATGTGGTGACCCTGAGGGGTTTGAATAGGGCGACGATGACGGATGTGGTGGTGACCGGGTCGTTGGTATCAGACGGGCTGGCCACCCTGAACCGGGTGGTGGTACCCGGCATGGCGACGATCAATCAGCTGATCGTGACCCAATCGCTGGTGTCAGTCGAGGCCAGTATCAACCGGATGGTGGTGCAGTCTGCGACGATTAACACCTTAGACGTGCTGAATTTTCGGGCAGTCAATGAGGTGACGATCAATCAGTTGGTGGTGCCCCAACGGTTGGATGTCGGTGGAATGGCGTCAATCAATACCCTGATGGTGCACGATGTGACCGTCAATCATTGGGCGGTGGTACAGGTTTTAGAGGTGGCAGGTATGGTGAGTGCCAACTCATTATCAGCTCAACAAGTGACCGTCGATGCGTTGCGTATGGCCCGATTAACGGTGTCAGATCACGCGACCGTTAACCAATTGGTGGCAACCGAATCGCTGGAAGTGTTGGGGCAGGGGTATATCAATGATATGGTGGTGTCACGAGTGGCCACCATCGACACATTGATTGTGACCCGGTCGTTGGTGGTATTGGGCATGGCGACGATTAATCAGTTGGTGGCCACATCGGTTAGTTTTAATCAGGTCAGCATTGAATCCTTGGATATTGGGGACACCCTTTCGGTTAATCGATTGATCATTTCCAATCAATTGGGGGTGAATGGTGTGGCCAGTATCAACCAGTTAAGCGTATCGGGTACCACGACGATGAATCAGTTGCTTAGTGATCAATTGACGGTACTAGGTTCGGTCAGTGCCAATCAATTAACCGCTCATTGGGCTACCTTCAATCAATTGGATGTGAATCAATTGAATGTGTATCAGCATGCGACCATCAATGAATTGGTGGTCACCCATTCATTGGTGGTGCAAGGGACTACCACCCTCAATCGATTGGATGTTGGGTATTTGGCGACCATTAAGGAACTGGTGGTAACGGATTTAGAGGTTCTTCAATTGGCCAGCATTAATCAGTTACAAGCCCGTCAAGCCACGGTTTCGGTTCTTCATGCAGTCGATGCGGCATTCGAAGGGCGTGTCACGGTCAATCACCTGCTGGTATCAGAGCATGCCAGTTTTAATCACTTATTAGTCAATCAAGCTACCATGAATCGGGTGGCCATTTTGACGCAATTAACGGCCTTACAGGTTAGCAGCAATCGATTGACGGCCACGCAGGCAAGTATCAATCAGCTAGAACTCGATGTCATGACCATCACAGGGGCGGTGACGGCCAATGCGATGACGGTCACCCGTTTGTTGGCTGTTTCGGGAACGGCCAGCCTGAATGCATTAACCGTGTCTGATCATGCCACCATGAATCAATTGGCTGTTTCAACCCAACTAACCGTATCGGAATTGGCCAGTGTCAATCAGTTGGTAGCCAATCAAGTGACCATTAATCGATTGGATATTTGGTCCTTGACGGTACGAAAAATGGCGACCGTGAATGAATTGGTGGTGACCACATCGTTGTCGGTGCTTGGCACGGCCAGCATGAATGTGTTAACCGGTGATCGGGCGAGCATCACAGCGTTATACGCCGGGGTGGTGACGTCTAATGAGTCGAGCGTTGGACAATTATGGGTGGGGGGTGTGGCCACCCTCAATCAATTGGTCGTACCGCAAGTGGCGACGATTAACACCGTGGTAGTGACCCAATCGTTGGTGGTGAGTGGGATTGCCAGCATGAACAATCTGATGGTGACGGGCATGGCGACGATGAACCAATTGGATGTGACGACCTTACAGGTGATGGGGACGGGGACCCTCCGAGACTTGGTGGTGACCCGTGGTATGATGGTAGAGGGTTTTGCGACGATTAACCAACTGGTGTTGTTGCAATCGAGCATCACAATCAACACATTGGTGGTAACCCAAGATTTGATGGTGCTGGGTACGGCGAGCATGAACAAGCTCCTGGTGACGGGCACTGCCACGATGAACCAATTGGATGTGATGACCTTGCAGGTAATGGGGACGGGGACCATCCGAGACTTGGTGGTCACCCGATCCTTGCAGGTTAATGGGTTAGCGACGATCAACCAATTGGTGGTACCGCAAGTGGCGACGGTTAACACCTTGGTGGTAACCCAATCCTTGGTGGTGAGTGGCACCACCAGTGTCAATAACCTTCTGGTGACGGGTACGGCCACGGTCAACCAATTGGATGTGACGACCTTGCAGGTGATGGGGACCGGGACCATCCGAGACTTGGTGGTCACCCGTGGCATGGTTGTGATGGGCTTGGCGACGATCAACCAATTGGTGGTACCGCAAGTGGCGACGGTTAACACCTTGGTGGTGACCCAATCCTTGGTGGTGAGTGGGACCACCAGTGTCAATAACCTTCTGGTGACGGGGACGGCCACAGTCAACCAATTGGATGTGACGACTTTGCAGGTGATGGGGACGGGTACCATCCGAGACTTGGCGGTCACCCGATCCTTGCAGGTTAATGGG
>RGUG01000204.1 GCA_010027915.1 bacterium
CCGATACACCCCCTGACGATACATGGCAGTGCGAATGGCAATACACCAATCCATGGTGCCTTGGCATCCCATCAACCCGATCACCCCGCCGTACCATCCCCGGTTCACAGGTTCGATCTCCTGAATCAATTGAATGGCCTTGAGTTTGGGTGCCCCACTTAAGGTGCCAGCCGGAAAGGTTGCCCTTAAAACATCCCAGCCCGTTTTTCCGGGCCTCAATTGTCCCGTCACCCGACTGACCATGTGCATCACATGTGAATACCGGTCAATGCTCATCATGTCCTCACACTCAACCGGGTAACACACCCGTCCCAAATCGTTGCGAGCCAAATCCACCAACATGACATGTTCAGCCCGTTCTTTTTCGTCGGCCATCAACGACGCCATGCGCGCCTCATCCCATTCCGGATGGTTCACATCCCGGGGTCGGGTCCCCGCAATGGGCCGAGATACCACCCGCCCCTGAGACACTTGGCACAACATTTCAGGGGAGGAGCCCACCAGGTGGTAATCCCCCCCATTCAATAACACCATATAAGGCGATGGGTTGGTTAACCGCAATTGACGATAAACCGCCACCGGGGAACGGGTCGACGGGATGTCAAAGGCCTGAGACAACACCAATTGAAACACATCCCCCTTTCGAATGTGAGACTGAGCCCGTCTGACCATGGATTCAAACGCCTCCTGCGTCAACTCAGGCACAACGCTCACCGCCGGCGATAAAGTGAGGGGGGGCACCGGCACCCCTTGTTCTATGGATGCGACCGTTCGTGCAACCCGATCCTCGGCCTCCGATTGCGACACCATCGACCAACCGATTATTTGCACATAGCGGGTGGCATGGTCAAAGACCACCACCACCCCAGGCCAAAACAAGTGACCCAACGGATCAGACCGATGGGTCGGGATACAAGACTCAAACAATGAAATGGCATCCCAATCCAAATGCCCCACCAACCCCCCATAAAAACCAGTGGACGGAAGGTCGGGCACCTGCCACTCCCCCATTTGGGATTGCAGATGATCGATGGGATTCCCTTCCCAACCCAAAGATTGGTCCCCCCGCTTCAATGTCAACCGGTCACGAAAAAGATGGTAATGCAAGAGCGGATCTGCCCCGACCACCGAATACCGTGCGGTTTGCTCACCGCCCACCACACTTTCAAACAAAAACGTTCCCGGCTGATCCAAGGCCATCCAAACACCCAACGGGGTCACCAGATCAGCCACCATCGATACCTGGTGCATCCACCACCTCATGATCGATCCATCCATGGTGACAGCCCATACACCAGCATGCAAACCAACAACCCTTCGGGCAAATACCATGTCACCCATCGGGCCGCACCCAAATACCCCCCGATGGTACCCAAAAAACAACACAACGCCGGTAATTTCAAGGCATTTAATACGGGTTTCTTTAAGGCCGCCGAAAGATGTGGATACGGAATCGTCGATGCCATTAAACCAGCCAACCCCAATAACAACGGCACCAGCACCGTCACCGGTATGCCCACGGTGGATTGGCACAACACCACCACCGCCGATGCCCCAATCGGAGAGGGCAACCCCTCAAAATAGTCGGCATGACCCGTGCGATCGAATCGCCGCAACCGAAAATGAACGGCGGCATAATGCACCAGCCCCAGCGCCACCGCCGCCCACCACCCATTGGGTCCCAATCGTTGGGACACGGTCACCACCATGAGGGTGGCCGGGGCCAACCCAAACGTCACAAAGTCGGCTTTTGAATCCAACTTGGCCCCCCAATCCGTGAAGGCATTCAAACGACGGGCCAAACGGCCATCCAACGAATCGAAATATACCCCAATCAAGACCAAGCCCGCCGCCAACAGGGTATGCCCCCCTATCGCATGGGCAATGGCGGCCAATCCACACCCCATATTGGCCAAGGTAATGACATTGGGCAACCACGACAACCCACGTTGCCACACGCGACCCTCCCCCTTCTTCGCGGGTACCGCCGGGGTGGACGGTTCCGCATGCAGTGCCCGACGATACACCCTGATATAGTCAATCAACGACGCCAAGGTCACCAACACCATGGCCCCTATCAACGCCTCTATCACCATACTGGGCCACCCGCATACCCACGCCCGAAGGGGCTCAAGGGGCCGCTGCCACACCGCCAACGGCACCATCTCCACGGGGATACGGGCCAATAATATACCCGCCACAGGCAAGGTCACCGCTGTTTTGAGTTTCCCACTCCACGTGGCCCCCAATACCAACCCTTTTTTGGCTGCAAATACCCGCAAGCCCATCACCAAAAACTCACGGGCCACCACCAAAAATACCGGAAAAAAATGAATGACCTGAACCTGCAACAAGGGAAGAAACACCAAAATCAATAGTTTATCGGCCAAGGGGTCCATGATTTTGCCAAACTCAGACACCACCGACAAGCGACGGGCCAACCAGCCATCCAAATAGTCCGTCAGACACAACAGGGTGTACAAGGTGACCGCCGTAATCACCGCAGCATTGGTATGATACGGGGCCATCAACAAAATCGCCATCACCCCGACCATACGAGAAACGGTTAACGCATTGGGAATATGTGACCAATTCATCATGGCATCATACTATCAGGACGGGCATATCGCCACCATCATCCCAAACGGGACACCCCCCAACGGTTCGGCTATTGAATCCGATGATCCACCGCCTCAATCACAGCGTGAATCTCATCGGATACCATGGTTAAAAAGGGTGCCCGCTGGTATTCGATGGCCAACACCGTCAAAAACAACCCATAACTGCCCACCAACACCCCCATGGCCCACGGATCAACCG
>RGUG01000205.1 GCA_010027915.1 bacterium
TTCCCTGTCCATTGAGCGTGGTCACACTCAGTTGATTGGCCGTTCCGGTTCCACTCACACGCATCGTGGATAGCGTCACATCCATCTCCAATACGGCATTGTTGGTCACCACCACCCGATTGATCGTCACCACCCCATCTCCAACCAATTGATTGATCGTGGCCACCCCATCGACCCGCATCGATTGTGTGACCACCAACTCCCCTATGGTCATCATTCCCTGTCCATTGAGCGTGGTCACACTCAGTTGATTGGCCGTGCTGACTTGGGTAACCCAAAGTTGCCTCATCGTCACCTTGGCATTGGTATCAAACCCATTGGGTACCACCACCTGATTGACCGTGGCCACACCGGCCACTACCAATTGATTAACCGTCGCCGTGCCAGCACCCACCATTGACCGGGTCACCACCCCATCCCCTACGGTGATCATTCCCTTTCCATTGAGCGTGGTCACACTCAGTTGATTAGCACGGGCCAATTGACTGACCAGTTGTGTGACATTGCCTAATGATAAGGCGGTCAATTGCGTGGATACCGCCAGTTGGTTGATCGTCGCGATGCCATTACCCATCAGGGACCCCATTGTCGCCTGTTCAGCCGCCATACCCGAGGTGACATCCCACTGGGTTGCCACATTGAATTGGGGTGCCGTCACATAACGAATGCGTCCATCCGTCACGTGGGTGATATCCTTGATCTGACCAATGGTGTGGCTTGATAATGATCCCGGTACCAGCACCGAGTCGGCCGCCATGCCCCCCTGCAACTCAAGATGGTCAATACTCAATTGATTGATACTCACCACTTGAATGGTCATTCGATTGACACTGGCCACTCCCCATACGTTCAGTTGGGTGGTATGAAGTTGGGGAACCATGGCAGACCCGCTTGTTTGAAGGCTCGCTATATTGGCTTCCCCCATACTGTTAATAGCCGCCGCCTCTAATTGGGGAACCGTGCCCTGTTGATGGATGCTAAGCCCGTCAAGCACCGTCACGGTTTGAATGCCCGCATCACGTGCCATTAATT
The DNA here is from genome assembly GCA_010027915.1 of bacterium. The sequence goes on from RGUG01000205.1 coordinate 1,033, forward strand.
GCTCACTGTTGAGGTCTTGATGGGCGATCAATTGATCGGAAACCGCCATGGTATTCCATGACACGGGGGATTGGGTCCATAACCCATTGATGAAAACCGTCCCATCCGATCGCCCCACCAGTTGGTTCGTGGTCACCATCCCCATGATGGCATCATCACCCATCATCACGGACACACTTGCCTGACGAAGCGTCAGTTGGTTGACACTGGCCAAAGCTTCAACCACCAACGACGCCGATGCCACCACCCGATTGATGCTGGCTATGGTCATGACGGTGACCCCATGCAACTGGGTATCACCCTCCCCTGATACACCCTTGGACACCACCACATCCATGGCCGTCATGTTGTCCCTGACCCATAACCGGTCTGTTTCGACTGTATCGATCTGGGCGGATTGTGCCACCGTCAGTTGATTGGCACTCGTTGTTCCCTGCACCCCCAATTGACTCACCTCGGCACGTGTTAAGTCGGCCTGATTCACGTCAAGCTCGGTGGCAGAGAGTTGTGGGGCCTCTAAATATTGAATCCCCACCACACTTCCCACATTGGTACGGTTGATGATCCCACTCAGTGAATTCATGGTCTGAAACAAAGCAGAGGACACGTCCAGATGATGAATGCTCGCCACGCCCGATGCGTTGAGCCCACCCGGTACCACCACCGTATTGGCGGTATTCACCGACCCACTAAACCAGGGAAGCCCGATACGATCGGTATCAACCCGATCGATGACCACCACCGCACGGGCCGACACCGACTCACCCGCCAGTTGGTTTACACTGGATTGTCCCCACTCCCCTGTTGGGGCTTGCCAACCCCTTGCCTTTGCCTGGTCAACCGAAAAAAAGGCACCCACCACCCGATCGGTGGTGACCGATCCTATCCGCCCGTTATCCAATACCGCATCGGGCACTTGTAACCCCGCCTGAACCGCCAACCGGTTAACGGTGGCCATTTGCCTCACCCTCACCGTGTCCGTTATCCCATTATTCACCGTCACCATCGTCCCCGTTAACCGGGTGATGGCCGCATCAGTGGCCACCACCCGATCGGCTGCCACCTTCCTTGCCTCTAATGCACCGGGTACCACCACCCCCCGCAGTTGGGTATCCCCGAACACTTCCAAGGACCGGGTCACCACCATCGCGTTGAGGCTTGCCACGCCCATCACCCGTAATTCATCGGTCACACCCAAGGCATTGGCCGTGGCCATGGTCCCCATTAACCGGGTGATGGCCGCATCCGCTTGAACCACCAGCCGATCGACGGCCACCTGCCTTGCCGCTAATGCACCGGGTACCACCACCCCCCGCAGTTGGGTATCCCCAAACACTTCCAAGGCCCGGGTCACCACCATCGCGTTGAGGCTTGCCACGCCCATCACCCGTAATTCATCGGTCACACCCAAGGCATTGGCCGTGGCCATGGTCCCCGTTAGCCGGGTGATGGCCGCATCGGACGCCACCACCCGATCCGCTACCACCTGCCTTGCCTCTAATGCCCCGGGTACGACCACCCCCCGCAGTTGGGTATCACCTGCCACACTCAATGACCGGGTCACCACCATCGCATTGAAGCTCGCCACGCCCCACACCCTCAGTTCCTCCGTCACATCCAAGGCATTGATGGTGGCCATGGTCCCCGTTAACCGGGTGATGGCCGCATCGGACGCCACCACCCGATCCGCTACCACCTGCCTTGCCGCTAATTCCCCGGGTACGACCACCCCCCGCAGTTGGGTATCACCTGCCACACTCAATGACCGGGTCACCACCATCGC
>RGUG01000206.1 GCA_010027915.1 bacterium
CAGCCCCTGCGACGGTAACGGCCAACATGGTAGGGGCGGTATACCCACCCAATATTGACAGGATGGCCAATCCAATGGCCGAGATCACACTAATGCCACCGGCCAAGCCATCCAACCCATCAATCAGGTTGATCATGTTCATGACACCCACCATCCAGAACACCGCAATGGGCCATTCTAATATCCCAAATACCCACTCCCCTCCCCATGGTGGTACCACCACCGGAATAGAAATACCGGCCACTATCGTCAGAATGGCCACCAGCAATTGACCCCCCAATTTAATGACGGGTGATAAATTAAAGCGATCGTCTAATAGCCCAATCCCCGTAATGAGCGTGGCAAGGCATAACACGGCCAATACCCGGGTGTCATGGGTGAATTGGAAGGTGGCCCATCCCCCTAACCATACCCCCGTCAATATCCCCACTCCCCCCATGTAAGGCATGGCTTTGCGGTGTACCTTTCTGATCCCTGGCTGGTCCACAATGCCCCAACGAAGTGCGGCCCAGCGGCATACAGGGGTGGCAAAAAGCCCCCCTAATAAGGCCGCTGTAAACGCAAATAGCACACCCAACTAGACGATTCCATAGGCCAGTAAGGCATCGGCAACCTTGATAAACCCTGCAATGTTGGCCCCGGATACATAATCCACATAGTGGGCATCTTGTTGACCGTGCTCGACACATTGGCGATGAATACGGTGCATAATATCTTGTAATTTATGGTCCACTTCTTCGCGTGTCCAACTAAGACGCATGCTGTTTTGTGTCATTTCCAACCCCGAAATGGCGACCCCGCCGGCATTGGCCGCTTTGCCTGGCCCATACAGAATACGGGCCTCGCGAAACACACTCACCCCGTCCAAATCGGTGGGCATGTTGGCCCCTTCGGATACCAACTGACAGCCCCCCTTGATGAGGGTATGGGCATCATCGCCCGTGATTTCATTTTGAGTAGCGGATGGGAACGCCACCTCACAGGGAATGCCCCATGGTCGTTTTCCCGCATAAAAAGTGGTGCCAGGTACCGCATTGGCATAGGACTGTAGGGACTGTCGCTGGGTATTTTTGATTGTTTTTAACAGGGCTAATTTATCATGGGTAAAGCCTTCGGGGTCATGAACAAACCCGGTGGAATCAGAGCAGGTGACAGGCTTGGCACCCAAGTGCAGTAATTTTTCGATGGTATATTGGGCCACATTGCCCGCACCTGATACCACGGCACGTTTGCCATCCAACGACTGGTTTCGGGTGGCCAACATCTCGCGGGCAAAGTACACGGCCCCATAGCCGGTGGCTTCGGGACGAATCAAGCTCCCGCCGTATTGAATGCCTTTGCCTGTTAATACCCCTGTAAACTCATTGACAATGCGTTTGTATTGACCAAATAAAAAGCCAATTTCTCGGGCTCCCACCCCAATATCGCCGGCCGGCACATCCACATCCGGGCCAATATGCCGGTACATTTCGGTCATAAAGGCCTGGCAAAAACGCATGACTTCGGCATCTGATTTTCCTTTTGGGTCAAAGTCAGCCCCCCCTTTTGCCCCGCCCATTGGCAGGGTGGTGAGGCTGTTTTTGAGGACTTGTTCAAACCCAAGAAATTTGAGGGTACCCAATGTGACGCTGGGATGAAACCGAAACCCTCCTTTGTATGGGCCAATGGCGTTGTTAAATTGCACCCGATAGCCTGTGTTGACTTGTGGGTGACCTTGGTCATCTTCCCAGGTGACACGGAACATGATGACCCGGTCGGGGATGGTCATGCGTTCGAGTATTTTGGCGTCGGCATAGCGAGGGTTCTTCTCAATAAACGGCAACAGTGATTCAGCCACTTCTTGAACGGCTTGATGAAACTCAGGTTCGCCGGGGGATCGTTGAATCACCCCATCCATAAAAGGGTGACGTGTATGACATGCAGTGGACGCAGGTGATGACATGGGCTCCTCCTCGTAACATATCCTTGGGTGGCGGTAACCACCAGGGCTAAGGAGTATATCAGTCATTTTGATTCCCTACCATTTGGGTTGTATGGGGCGTGTCGTATCAGAAAAAAAGGGGGGCGATATGACGTCTGAGGAGGGCATTAAAGAGGGGCTTTTTGTCCCTGATGGGGGTGACTTGTTTTGTTGCCCCACAGCCTGACTAGTGAATACCCAGGATGATAGGGCATGTGAGGGGTGATAGCCCGATGTTAAGGCCGGTGGGGGATCATCCCTTCGTATTCATGCTGGCCCAACGAGGAATAACCCCCACCTTGACCCCTGATGATCCAGGAGGGCAGGCACTCAGGAGGGCTGCGATCGTTGGGTTGGGGTGTCCTGACCATGGGGTGGGCATGATGGGGATGCCATGAATCTGTTCTGCGATGCAGGCGGTGATGTGTGGGATGGGCGTCATTTTTTTGGTTTGTTTCAGTGTCAGTACTTCGAAAAGTTCGTCCATGGTACCAAAGCCACCCGGAAGTACAATCAGTGCCTGAGCATATTTGACAAACATGACTTTACGGATGAAGAAATACTGGAAATTAAAAATTTTGTCTCCGTCTATATAAGGATTATGTCCCTGTTCAAAGGGCAGCTCAATATTCAGACCGACAGAGGCACCACCCGCTTCGGATGCACCTTTATTTCCGGCTTCCATAATACCGGGACCACCACCTGTAATGACACCATAACCTTCCTGAACAAGTAACCTTGCAATTTCAACCGCAGTTTGATAATATTTATGGTCAGGTTTTGTTCTGGCAGAACCAAAAATGGAAACACAGGGGCCAATTTTATTCATT
>RGUG01000207.1 GCA_010027915.1 bacterium
TTTCAATAAAGGTAAAATAGCGTTGGCAAGGCTCTCGTTTATCGGATCGCCAAGAAATTGATAGTCGACATTCCCGTATTCACCACACTCTCCGGTCAAAACAAATTTTTCAAGAGCGATCCAAGACATATCTGAATGCGGCGTATGGGTGGAATAGCGGGGGATGGTCGCGCCACTTGGAAACAAAGCAGTAGTTGCATCGTGTTTTTGCTGAAATCCACTGCTAAATTTACCAATATCATGTAGCGAAACCACCCATCCCATCAACGCATGGAGTTGGGCTACAGTTATCTCTAATTTATTACAAAAATAATTCTGCCATTTTGGGAGGGTATCCAATAGCACACTAGAAACGGCTGCAACATCCAAACAATGATACGGCAAAAGATGATATCCAGATCCTTTACGATCCGCCTTGCCCCAATATCGGTAATAAGTCTGATTCTTCATTCAAAAAATATACTTGATATAACAATCAAAAGAAAAGATATACACAAATCAAAACCAAGCGATTAAAACTAAACATGCCTTCAACCGTAAGTCGCAAAAATTCATATACTTTTTAACCCCCAGTCAAATTTTTCTATAGATTTTTTAACCTGTAGTCCAAAAAATCTACGAACCGACCCGGACCACTTTTGTACGCGAATGACTGCCTCGAATAATGGTGACCGGTTGCCCGAAATGCGCTTTGAGAAGGCGTTCCACCGCAACGTTGGCCTTGTCATCCACCGCCGGCGCAGTGGTTCGCACAACCAGGCGATCGCCCTGGGATTCGACGCGGTTAACCTTGGCGGAGGGGATAACTTTAATCGTGATGATCATTGCGGAACCAGCCCCTCTTACCCAATCCGGGCACAACAATACCCCCGTGCACCCGCCAGCACCTCGCTCGCTCGCGCCACCCGATATCGACACAAATCCGCAATCGTCTCAATGTCACTCGGGTTCCCCGCGCGATACTGGGCCGGAATGGGCTCCCCATTTTGAACCAAAATCCACTCAATTTCTGAATTTAATCCCATCATCGCATGGGCCGTGGTCCCCGATCCCGCAAAAAAATCGGCCACCACATCACCCGACTGGATCCCCGCCGTCTCCGCCAAGTACTGAATCAACGCCCGAGGTTTAGAAAACGGAAACCGAATACCCATCTTAATCAATTCCTTAGACGCCGCTGAATTGGTAAATCGCTTATCATCTAAGAGCGTTGTGGGGCGTAACCCCGCCTTGAGTCGCTCGTCCAAATAGAGTTTGGTATACACATTCCATCCCGCATGCTGACCCCGGTCATCCAACAACGGGGACCGCGTCGTTTTAATAAAGTCGACATATCCGGCCGCTTTCTTTTCTAAAAACGTCGCTTCCGTCCATCTAAAAATCTTCCCCTCCGGTGGAATCACTCGGCTCCCATCCGGACACTCAATCCAATACCGTTGATTGGGCCGGGTATCCAAACTGGGCATGTAGAGCGACACCCGATTGTACGCACCGTTGTGATCTCGATACCGAAATAGCCCCCGATATTCCGGACGCGCTTGCGCCATCGGATCTTTGAACTCGGGTAAGCGGCGACTATCCTTGGCGTAGCTCAGAATGACATCGTGAGCCGGAGAAAAATACCGCCCCTTATTCGATGTTCGTTTGGTCACCCGAATACACGGTGCCAGGGCGTTCCCTTCCCCAAAAATCTCGTCACATACCAACTCCAACACCGCACGCTCGTCCTCGCCGATGGATATAAAAATGACCCCGTCTTCCCGGAGTAGCCGTTGCATCACACTCAATCGCGGCACCATCATATTGAGCCAGTCCGCCCGACCCGAATGCCGATCGTTATACATCAACTGTTGCCCGGTGTTATACGGCGGGTCAATATAAATCATTCGGATACGATTGGTGTACGTGGGGAGTAACGCCTGTAATACGGGCAAATTATCCCCTTCGATGATCCAGTTGCCCCCGTCCACGACAATGGGCCGCCCATTCGATTGTAGAATCGGGGGTCGAACCGGAGCTGCCGGTGCCATTGCCTGGGCCTTACCCGCCCACGTCAGAACTGCCGTCATCGATCCAATACGGGATTGGACCGACCCCGCCACTGCCACGCATCGGCAATCATCGTATGGAGATCACTTCGCCGGGGCATCCACCCCCATTGATTAATTCGGGTTGTATCCGCGACCAGCGATGGCACATCCCCCGGCCGAGGTGGCCCCTCGGTAATGGGAATCAAATGTCCAACGACAAACTCGGCGGCATCAATGACCGCTTTGACCGAATAACCAACGCCCGCCCCCACATTAAACGTCTGCGACACCCCACCGGCCATTAAATGGTGCACCGCCATCACATGGGCCTGGGCCACATCCGAAACATGGACATAATCCCGAATACAGGTGCCATCAGCTGTCGGGTGGGTGGTCCCCCAAAGCGTCAACATCTTGCGCCGCCCAACCGCCACATCCAATATCGATGGAATGAGGTGGGTTTCAGGCCAATGACTTTCGCCGATATCCCCCGTGGGATGGCCCCCAGCTGCGTTAAAGTATCTAAAAATGACCGACCGCATTCCAGTATCGGCCCGGGCTGCCAATTGCTGCTCGACCATCCATTTGGATCGGGCATAGGGCGATTGGGGATCGAGCGGATCCGTTTCTGTTAACGGCGTGTCTTGCGTCGCATAGACCGCAGCGGAGGAGGAATAAATCACATTCCACACACCCGCCGCCGCCAGGGTATCGAGCAAGACACGGGTCTCGTCCACATTCACCGCAAAATAGCGATCCG
>RGUG01000208.1 GCA_010027915.1 bacterium
TACCCTAATTTGAATGGCGTTCTTCCCGCACCCTGTTTGGCAGATACGCGCCATGCAACCACCAGCCTGTTGTGTGACTGACACCCACTCCCCTTACCCTGATTTGAATGGCGTTCTTCCCGCACCCTGTTTTGGCACCTACATACAACCACCAGCCTGTTGTGTGACTAACACCCCACTCCCCTACCCTAATTTGAATGGCGTTCTTCCCGCACCCTGTTTGGCAGATACGCGCCATGCAACCAACTAGCCTATTGTGTGACTGACACCCCACTCCCCTACCCTAATTTGAATGGGCTTCCCCCATCCACCGGTCCAGCCATAGACGAAGCCCTTCGGATTGATAATCGGGATAGGTCCACGGCAAGGGATGCCACTGTTTATGTTGGCGAATGAGGGCCACTTCCCCATAAATCCCATCCATAATGGGTACCCGATGGGCATAGTTTTTGGTAGACAATAACAACAATTGATAAGTGGTCAACACCCCTGGGTCAATGTTCACCCGTCGCTGGCCATTCACCCGCCATTGCGATTCCAATGATACCGACCATTGCTTGAGTACAGACACCGGATACAAAGGGGCAGGCAACCGAACCCCCATCCATAGGCGACGCAAGCAGGGACCCATTTCAGGTTCATAATAGTCACTGGTATGTGCCGTGACCTCAGTAAACCCCAATCCATGGCCACGATACCCACTCAACACCGACTCGCCCACTGCCTCCCAACTCACACCCTCGGATACCAATAATCCCACCACCACCACATACGAAGAAGGAAACACTATCGTGCTGAAAACCGGGTGACCAACTGCTTCAATTCATCAGACGTCACATACCCTGATTTCATGTACGCCAATACAAAATGAGAATCAATCACATACGTGGTGGGAATCCCCCGAATGGGTCCGACCAAGGCCGAACGATCATCCCCCACCCATACCACCGGGAAATTGGCTGATTTGATAAATGACCGGACCGGATCGACCGTATCATCCAAGGACAACGCCACCACTTGTACCTGATGGGGATAGGCTTTTTGCAAGGCAATCAAATCGGGGAATTCACGGCGACAAGGCGGACACCAGGTCGCAAAATAATTCAAAATAATCACTTTTCCTTTGTATTTTGACAAGGAAATCGTGCCTTTGTTCAGGCTCTTTAATACCAATGATGGGGCCGGCTTAATCTTAAACCCATTGTCCATCATTCGTACCTGGGCCATAGCAGGTGACCCAATGGCCAACCATCCCAGTACCATAACCATTACCCATTTCATGATGGCTCCTTTCACGTCGTTGAAATGAGGGTATCGTACACCGCCAAGGCTTTTCTGGCCATTTCCTTGGATGAATACGACCGTGCCAACGCCTGGGCCTCAGCTGATTTTTGGGTATAAAGCGCGCGATCCTGAAACAAACGATAGGCCGCTTCCACATAGTCGTCCAAAGAATCCGATGTTAAAAAACCACCTTGGGTCATCAACCGAACCCCCATTTCATTGATACACACGGCCGGCTTACCCAACGATAACCCCTCAATCAAACTCAAGCCTTGGGTCTCTGTTTTAGAGGGAAACAAAATCACATCCGACGCCGCATACGCGGTAAACACATCATGGTGGGACAAATACCCCGTAAATACCACCCGATCTGCCACCCCATACTCATGCACCCAACGAATCATGTCCTGTCGTTCGGGGCCATCCCCTACCACCACCAACTTCAACGCCGGCATCCGTTGTGTGAGCGAATGAAACGCCGCCAGTAAAAACATGACGTTTTTTTCCATCCCCAATCGGCCCACAAAAATGGCCACCGGGTCATCAGGGGCAATCCCCCAGTGGTGACGAAACACCGCAGGGTCACCGTGTTGTTCAATCCGTTCCAATGAGACACCCGTGGGCAATACCGTCATGGGCGTTTGAACACCATAAGACTGCAAGTGGGATTGAATGGCCTCACTGGGTACCAACACATGCTGACAACGGTTACAAAAGGTGCGGGATAATACCAACAAATCAACCGTGTGCCGCAATCGTTTGGGAACCAATGGAAAATAATGCAAATACTCAGACCATAACGTGTGATAAGTATGTACCACCGGAATCTTATGTTTCCACCCCAAATATTGACCCAAATGCCCCATAAAAAAAGGGGTTTGAATATGAATAACGTCAAACTTTAAGCGTTTAAATAACCGCAATTTTCGTGACAAAGGTGAAATCATGCGGTATTCGGGTTGAAATGGAAAAGGCATGGATTTAAACCGCCATACGGTCGCCGTTGAGCGGCTGGACCGGTCCACCTTCGGGCCAATCACCACCACTTGATGCCCCAATGCTTCATACTCTTGTTTGAAGGTACGGGTGGAAATGGCGACCCCATTAATTTGGGGTAAGTAGGTATCCGTAAAGACCGCAATTTTCATCGCTGGGTTAATTGATGGTAAATCGACTCATAATCCGAAATGGCCCGATCCAAGGAATGGGCCGCCACCAATCGCAAGCTTTCTTGCCCCATGGCCTGCAACCGATCACTGCTGAGCATCGCCATCACTTGTGACGCCAACGCTTGGTCATTGCCCGGCTCAAATAACGCCCCATTCACCCCAGGGTGAATCAACTCAGGCAAGGCATACCGATTGGCACCGACCACCGGCAAACCACTGGCCATGGCTTCTAGGGTGGTAATGCTTTGCAATTCACAGATAGACGGCATCACAAACCAATCCGCACACCGAAACAAACACCGGTATTCATCGTCATCTAAAAAA
>RGUG01000209.1 GCA_010027915.1 bacterium
CCGGCATTTCATTCATGCTCATTCCGCCATCATGCTGATAGGATGTCATCAAGGCGTCGGCACACTCACGCCATTTCCCGTTGGGGGGGTTAATCATGGCGGGGTTCCAAGGTGGCCTCTAACTCGGATACCAATTGTTCGATGGCATCGATTCCTTGTTGCCAAAACGATTCGTCTGTCATGGTAATGCCGGCCAATTGTCCAATGTCTACTGGACTCATGGACGATCCCGCACTTAAAAACCGACGGTAGGGGCCCACAAATGAGGGGCCTTGTTGCTTGTATTGTTGATACAATGACATCACCAATAAATTACCCATGTTATAAGAATACACATAGAAGGGAGACTCAATTAAATGGGGAATGGATAACCACTCCCATTGATAATGATCAGGGATTCCCACTGCGTCGCCAAACATTAGGCCCAGTTCTTGTCGATAGAGGTCACATAATTCACGGGTGGCGGGCAATCGTTCCGAGCAAATGGCATGTGCGTGTTGTTCGAATCGTGAAAACAAGGTTTGACGGTGGCTGGTAGCAAAAATATCCTCTAATTTTTCGCATAAAAGGGCTTGTTTCGACGCCACCGTGGGGGCTTGTGCCAACAACCGATCGGTGACCAACATCTCGGCAAACACGCTGGCGGTTTCACACAATGGCAAAATAGGGTGGTAATAGGCCAAGGGTTGATGGGCACAACACATGGCATGAATGGCATGTCCCAATTCATGGGCCAATGTGGCAACGTCTCGTGATCGACCCAAAAAATTGGTCATCACAAAGGGGTCGATGCCCGGTATCGATGAGGAACAGTATGCTCCCCCCTGTTTGGTGGGGCGAACCGGTGCATCAATTCGATGCCGATCCATCATTCGGTTGGCCATGTCATAAAAGGTGGGGTCAAATGCCCGAAAACTATCCAAGACCAATTGGGTGGCCTCTTCCCATGTGTAGCGTTCGGCGGCTTCGGGTAATGGGGCATAAATGTCGGCCAAGGTCAGCACCGGTAATCCCAGTAATTGTCGTTTGATACGGTAATACCGTTGCACCAATGGGTAAGACGCAACGGTGACCCGTTCAATCATGGATACCATGTCCTCATCCAAATCGGCTCCGATGAGTTTCACCGATCGAGGAGTGGGAAATCCCCTGGCTTGCCGTTCGATATTAAAATCTTTGATCACTGATTTGAATGCCGCTCCTAGCACAACCGATTGCTCAGCGACACGGTTGAGATAAAGGGTCATGGCACGATCTCTGACCGATGGGTCGGGGTCGTGTCGCAAGGCCCGTAATTGTGACCCATTTAAGCGTTCGATTTTGCCATCGGTTTCCCATGGGTACTCAAAAGAGGACACCCATTCGTTGACCATTGCTGTCATGGCGTTGACCCCCGTGATATCTTTGAGTGCAATCCATTTTTCTTCGGGTTCGGTGAGTTGGTAAGGGGCGGTTTTAATCAATAAGGCCACTTGATAGCGGCGGGTCGATAGGGCGGGATCAGCCAACCATTGTTCGTGAACCGAAGGGGGGGCTTGTCCTATCTCCAATTGAAAAAAAACAAGTTGATTCGACAGGGTGGCCCCATCGGTTTCGACTTGGTCAACCAAGGCTTTGATGCCATCATCTTGGGTATCGACGGATTGTCGTAAGTGGGCGAATTGACTCACCACATAAAAGGGTTGCAACAATTGGTCATAGGCTTCCAGGGCGATACCCAATTCGTGGGCGGACAACCCGGCGATGCGTCCCCGATAGGTATGGGCAAAGGTGTTGGCGTCTTTTAACGTTGCCTGCAACCGTTGTGCCAATGATGGATCGGTATCAGAGGGTGACAATTCCGATAAATCCCAGGTGATGGATGATGATGAGTGGATCATGGTAACTCCCTTGCTTCAATAATGACCCTCTAGAACCTATCACAACTGGTGATAAAACACGACAGGCGAGTGGATTGGATGGCCGAGATGGTGGCCTGGACATCCCATCGTCGAACTGGTAAAAGTGACGGCTTTACCCCCGCCACTGAAAGGAAAATGTGTATGCTATCAACCTTAATGGGCAATCTGCTGTCACCCGAAGTGATGTTTTTTATATTGGGTATTTTGGCCAGTGTGTTTCAATCAGACTTAAAGTTTCCCAAGGGGTTGGCGGATACGTTGTCGATGTATTTGTTAATTGCGATTGGCTTGAAAGGCGGGGTGGAATTGGCCCAAAGTGAGTGGGGGCATGTCTTGTTGCCGTTGTTACTGGCCATCTTCTTGGGTCTGGTTATTCCGTTGGTGGTGTATGCGTGGTCACGCTTGCTTCGGTTTAGTCATGACAATGGGATCGGTCTGGCGGCCTCCTATGGCTCGGTTAGCATCGTCACCTTTGGGGCGGCGATTAACTATTTATCGGTGATGAAAGTGCCATACGAAAGTTTTTTGAATGCAGTGGTGGTCTTGATGGAAAGTCCCGCTATTTTTGTGGCCTTGTTGCTGCATCAATATTGGCAAGTCAAGCCAGGGGGAATGGCAACCGGAGAGGGTAAGCCAAAGGGGCGTTTTTTGCATCTTGTGAAAGATACTTTTTTTGGCCAAAGTGTGTTGTTGATGCAAGGTAGTTTATTGATTGGGGCGATTATGTCGGCCAAGGCCATGACCAATGTCAAACCGTTGTTTACTGATTTGTACCGAGGCTTTTTGGTTCTGTTTTTAATGTATATGGGGATGCAGGCGGGCAAGCACCTCAAAGATTTGAGGGGGCGGTTGTGGCCCAT
>RGUG01000210.1 GCA_010027915.1 bacterium
CCGGCTTTATCCGCCCCCTCGCCCAGCCGATTCCCACTACTAATCCCGCCCATCCAATCCCCAGCCCCATTCCGACAATCCCCACATAAGGGCCAAACCACAACACCATCATGGCTGCCATGAGCACATCCCCCATTCCCAAGGCCTCTTGTTTCATGAGTAATCGGGCAAGCAACCGAAGCAACATGAGGGCCCCATACGCCAGCAATGCCCACAAAATAACCGGGCGGGGATCTGAAAACCGGCTCATATTCAATACCCCAATCGCCAACAAGGGGTAACTAATGCTGCGGGGCACCCGCTTGATTTCACTGTCAATCGCAGCCAAAATCGCCATTCCCGACAACCCAATGACCCACACCCATGAGGCATCTCGCCACCAGACCACCCACGGAATGACCAGCAACACCGCCTGCAATGCCCACAATGACCACGGGTAAAGTGCCCCACATTGGGGACAATGCCCCTTCACCAACAGGGGGCCTACTACCGGTATTTGTTCACGCCAGGACACCGTTTGCGCACACGACACACAAGTGGCACGTAATGGCTTGAAAAAAGACACACGACGGATATAACGTGCGACCAATCGATGGCCCAACCAGGCCAATACAAAAGATACCAACAGCGTGGATGCCAATAAAAACAGCCTCATATCGTATGTCCTTTCAGGTTGAGATTGACATTATATCGAAATGATCACAACCCATCAATGTCATGATTTTAATTTCGATACCCATTAGTTAACATCGCTGAGTTGAGAGAGGGTCACCGGTTCATTCAGTTTAAATGATACACCCAGTCCCACCCCGTAATCCTGATCGGTGGCCGCACGGCGTAATGATACCAACACATCCGTGGCATTCGAAATGGCCCACCGACCACGCAAGTCTGCTTTTAATGCCTCGGGATCATACAGATCCAATGACAACGCCACCGCCCGGTGTGGTTTCCAATCCACACCTGCCCCGGCCTTGGACTGTGTATACCCTGCCCTTACATCCCATTGCGGGGCCACATGAACCCCCAATTGGGCCACCAGGCTACCCGGCTGGTTGGTGGCACCCATCAAGCCACCACGAACAAAGCGTTGGCGGCCACTCCAATCCAACGTGGCCATGTAATGAGCCCCATTGGCCACCGTACTAACCGGTGCCGCTTCGACCCGTCCCTGAACCCGACTGTTGGATAACCAATGACTCGCCCCACTCAGGGTGCCCGTGAATGATGATACATCCAACAAGACTTGGTTCATCCGCTGGGCATTGTCGGTGGTCACCACCCCATTCATACGATCCACCATGGTGTGTATCCCCTGGGCAGATGCCGCCATTGACCCCGTCATGGACCGCAATTGTGTGACCAACTGTCCGTCACCGACCAACGCATCCCCCGATTGGCGAATGGTTTTGGATAGGGCCAATAGCTGGCTGATCATCTGTGAGACATCGTCGCCTGATCGGTGCGACACCATCCCCAATTGGTGGGCCGTTTGCGACAACGAAATGGCCATTTCTTCAATGGCTTTAATCGTATTAAGCAGGCTATTGGATACGTCTTGAGACGTTAATAACTGGTCATAATGCGTTAAAATATGATGGGTGGATTTAAGGTTATCTGCCCCCAATTCAATAAATTCCGCCAATCCTGATGAACTGATACCATCCAAGTGCCCCCCTTCACTTAGCATGGTTTTTTCGGCTGATTTGGGAATAATATTCAAGAATTTCTCTCCTATTAACCCGTCAAAAAAGACCTTTACAATCGACCCTTTGGGAACCTGGATACCATCTTGAACCCAAAACCTTACCTCAATATGCGACGGGGAGGGAGTAATGGCCACCACTTTTCCTACCTTCACACCCCGATACCTGACATCCGCCCCTTGAATTAAGCCATTGATACTGGGAAACACGCCCACCAATTCGTACCCATTTAAACTCAAAAACACCCCACTTTTCCAAACCAACAATCCCACTAATAACAGAATCGATAAAAAGCTCATCACTCCAACCCGAACGGCCACCCGATCTTTCATTAAAGGCCTCCTCTTACAAACACCCGATAGTCGGGGTGATCATCAATTTGATGGGGTTGAACCGGCGGCAATAACCGACCCTCATGCATTAAAAACACACGGTCGGCGGTTCTAAAAACAGTGGACACTTGGTGGGTCACCACCACCGATGTCACCGAAAATTGTTGGTTTAAATGCACAATTAAATCCTCGATACTGGTCGATAAAATGGGATCAAGTCCCGTGGTTGGCTCATCATATAACATGATTTTGGGCTGTAAGGCGAGGGCCCGGGCCAATCCAATCCGTTTTTTTTGCCCCCCTGATAATTCATGGGGATACGAACCGTCGAATTCTGACATACCCACCAAGGCCAACAATTCTTTGACCCGCTTTTTAATCACGTGGGGCATGGCAGACATCGCGTCAAATGGAAATGCGATGTTTTCGTACACCGTTAACGAATCAAACAGGGCGGCGGATTGAAACAAGATCCCAATTTGGGATCGTAAGGAAGTTAATTCGGGCATGGATAAATGATGAATGGGTTGGCCCAACACGTGAACATGCCCCGAATCGGGTTGATGCAAGCCCGCAATCAATCGCAAGAGGGTACTTTTACCACACCCCGACGGACCAATAATGGCGATTTTTTCACCGGCTTTAACCTCTAAATCCAGATGATCCACCACCCGTCTTGCCCGGTATGTTTTGACTAAATTTGAAATACGAATCATGTCATC
>RGUG01000022.1 GCA_010027915.1 bacterium
CACAAAAAGACCGTTGCCATCTGCCAAACATGCCCATGCCTCACCTCAAAACCCATTCAAACGAAACATCCAACCTGGCAACCTTGTCACACAAGTAAAATCGATGGGGGCATGAATCGCCACCCACTGTCGTTGCACCCCCCCCTTTATATAGATTCAATCATCAGAGGCCAGTCACTTGAGGGGACTAACACACTCACCCTTCCCATGAGAACGAGATGATGACTGAGTGGGTTCAAGGGCACGCCACGCTTGCCATCGCCCCCGCCCCATCGATACACGACAAAGCATCATCCGGGTACACAAAACACCTTCATCACATCCCAGATATCAGCCCCCTATCACCACCCACTGGGTACACACCCGAACACGACGCGATGTCATCATCACCCAATCCATTGACTGAATGAGTCGCAAGGGAGCACGTCCCCACAGAATGGGGCCCCATCCATCGGGTCATCCAACAGGGTGAGTGTCCTACCCAAGGGGGTGTGATCACCACCCCGTCACCGCAATGGGAGACCAGCACCCCTATCCCGTGGTGTGACTGATCAATCGATTCAGTCGTTTGCCCTCACGGCCTTTCCAACTGCCTTTGTGATAGGCGTAACCCGCCATCAATGGGAACGCAATCGTGGCCTCTGAAAACACCATCTGCTCGTATACCGTATCCACCTTGCCCCACGAACAGGCCTCTTTTAGTGTTGACCCAGACAAGGCCCCATCACGCTCATCGGCAACCGTAATTTGGACCGCATACTTGTGCATGGCCACATCCTGATCGGTAATAATTTCAGCTGCGACCACAATATCCTGAACAAAGTTTTTGGGTACCCCACCACCCAGCATCCAAATCCCCGTATCCGGATGGGCCAACTTAATTTGGGTGATCTCATAAAAATCAGCTGCCGAATCAATGGTGACTTTGGGTCCTTTGGTCACGTGTTGATGATGCACCAACCCAAAACCTGCGGAACAATCAGAAAATGCCGGCACAAAAATGGGCACCTCTTTTTCAAAAGCAGTACGCACAATCGATCGGGGCCCATGGGGATGATGCTGCTGTAAATAGCGTCCCATTTCAACAATAAACTCACGCGATGAATAGGGACGTGGTGCCAAAGTGCCACACAATTGGGCAATCGTATCGTCGCAAACCCTTAGGTTTTCTTCATCAATAAATGTGTCATAAATCCGATCAATCATCAGGGTACGCAGTTCATGATCATCCACATCCGGTGTTCCCACATAATGGTGAAACCCCAATGCCTCAAAAAAATCTTGGTCGACGATATTCGCACCCGTCGAGACAATCGCATCGACCATATTGGCATCCAATAATGAGATGATCACCTCCTTGAGCCCCGCACTAATCAACGATCCGGCTAAGGTCAATATGACCACACACCCATGATCCCCCATCATGCGGTCCACAATGTGAGACGCCCTCGCCAAATTGCGTGCCTGAAACGCCGTTTGACCCATCGCATCGATCATACCCACCACATTAAAATCATCCAGCGATACATGAACCACTCGTTGGGCCAGCAATGCTTGTTTTCTTGTATTCATCCCATTCTCCTCACCATCATCGAGACCCTGTTACCCAATTGAACGGGTCCTATTACCGCCATCCACTGCCCCAAATGAGGGCCCGTCGCTTGCCCCGTTAACACCCAACGAACCGATTTAAACCCCTTGCCTTTGGGGATACCCAGTCCGGACACCCACTCGCCCAAAGACCGATCCAAGGCCGACGCGGTCCAATCGGTTTGAGACGAGACCCACCCCGCTAATCCCGATACCACCAATGGCTCCAACGATCCCTCGGGTAACCCCTGCAAAACGGACCCTACCCACTCATCTGAATGAGCATAGACCTGCAAATACGACTCAAATTCCGTTAAAAAATGGACGTTATCACGCACCGACACCAGCATGGCAAGCAAACGATCACGGCCAGGATAACCCAAAGAGGCCATCAAGCCATCGGTTAAATACGGCATCACATGATCTACCAATTGATCATCTGGCAACCGGCGAATGTAATGACCATTGAGCGATTTTAATTTTTCAGGGTCAAACACAGCCCCAGATTTGGTCACACGGTCCAACGAAAAAACCGCCACCATCTCAGCCCAACTCATCACATCACGGCCGTGTGGATCGGACCAACCCAACAACATCAACTGATTGAGTAGTGCCTCGGGCAACACCCCCATCTCTCGATACGCTATCACACTCGTGGCCCCGTGCCGCTTTGACAACTTGCTTTTATCCGAGCCCAAAATCATGGGTAAATGTGCAAATTGAGGGGATGCGGCACCCAACGCCTCGTACAGGGCCATTTGCTTGGGGGTATTTGAAATATGGTCTTCACCCCGAATCACCATCGTAATGCCCATATCACGATCATCCACCACCACCGCAAAATTATAACTGGGTGTCCCATCTGACTTTAACATCACAAAATCACCCAATAAATCACCGTCAAACACAATCTCACCACGCACCACATCCTGAAAATGCCACTGGCGACCAACTGGCATGGCAAACCGTATAACGGATGGACGGCCATCATCGGCCTGAACCCCGGCCCCACGACACCGTCCCGAATAAATATAAGGCCGTTTTGCTGCCTCGGCTTGTGCCCGCTCTGCCTCCAATTCCAAATCGGTACACACACACCGATACGCATGACCCGACGCCACCAGCTGCTCAGCCACCTCACGGTATCGGGCTAAGCGCTCGGATTGACGATATGGACCCACCAACCCTCCCATCTCAGGCCCCTCATCCATTGTAAGGCCCAACCAGGCCAAGCCGTCATAAATCCCTTGTTCATAGGACCGATCAGAGCGGGCCAGGTCCGTATCCTCGATACGCAATACCACCACCCCGCCCATGGCCTCCCGGGCCATCACATTAAACAGGGCCGTACGCAAGGTTCCGATGTGCAAGTGTCCCGTAGGAGACGGGGCAAAACGAAAACGGTTCATGGCATGGTAACCGTGTGATCCAACACCGGAAATTGGGCCCTTAAATCCCGTTGCGAAAACCCATCCAAATCGGCCACCAATACCTCTTCGCCATCCGCCGACCCTTTGGCTAAAATTTGACCCCACGGATTCACAATCAAACTGTTGCCATAGGTTGGAACACCCCCATTGGCCAATCCATGTTGATTGGGTGCCAATACAAAACACAAGTTTTCGACTGCCCGTGCCCTGACCAACACTTCCCAATGGGCCGCACCTGTTGGTTTGGTAAAGGAACTGGGCACGCACAAAATGGTCACACCCCTGGCGGCATAATACCGGTATAATTCCGGGAATCGTAAATCATAACAAATACTAAGCCCCACTTTATAATCGCCCACTTTCCCAATGCTGGGCGAAGAGCCCGGCAAAAAAGTGTCCGATTCCCGAATGGTATGCCGCTCAACTTGCACATCAAACAAATGCATTTTTCGGTAGACGGTTTGAATGGCCCCATCCTCATCAATCAACACCGATGTATTGGCCACCCGATCATTACCCAATACGTTTTCAATCACACTACCCAACAAAATCGCCACATTGTAATCCTTGGCTATTTTCTGAAAGACCTTGGTCGTCGGGCCCGGAATTGACTCGGCATGAGACAACACGCCCTCTTTGGGACCACGGTATGAAAACACTTCCGGCAACACCACAAATTTGGCCCCTTTTTGAATGCCTTCCATCACCAGTGCCTGGGCTTTGGCCATATTGGCCTGATAATCGGTCCCCGCATTTAACTGTACTACCCCCGCCCGAATGGTTGCCGTCATATGATCCTTCTCCTTATTTTTTGGGGTTACCCCAACGCCAAAGTGGGTGTTTCTGGCCCCATAATATGGGCATATACCTGGCAAATACGGTCCAACTCTTGACGCAATTGGGCCAAGTCAGATCGTATCAACGAATCATGGGCAAATGACACCGCCCGATTGGCCAACAATGCCACATAATAATCCAAGCCTTTTCGCAACTGATGAAAATACCCACGCAAATACACCACCCGCTTGGTAGGAGGTGCTGGCAACGACGCCTTTAATTCAGCCAAAAAATGGGTGACATACATACGGGCCTCTTCAACGAATAAATGAGGACGGGGCCCCTCATCCATCACATTAAGCCGCCCATAAATATGGGCCACCATGTCCGCAAACGATATTATTTTTGAAAAATACGCCAAATTGGGGCCGGGGCATACCGCCGTTTTTAACGGTCGTTTGTTATCAATCCCAAACCGTAGCAACGCACTGGCCGCCAAATCCTCACACAAACACGCCTTGTCAATCACAGACTGCACATGCCATGCCTGTTCGTCTGAGGACATACCCGATTGGGCAATCTCAGCCAGTTTCTTTTTCTGAAAAACAGAGGATGCCGTGCAAATGGGTTTGGTCGTATACTCTGTATTGGACACCAAAAAGCCTTTCGGACAAGGGCTGCCTGGCTTTCCATCCGCCGCTCGCTGATACTTCTGCACCTCACTAGGAGACCCCTTGTAGGTATTAAACGGCACCCCCAATGGGCTAATCCCACTGGTATACAACCCATCGCGTTTGGTTGCCGCCAACTGGCGACGGGTATCATCATCCACATTGGTGACCTCTGGCACCAACAAAAAGGGTGTCCCCCAACCGGTCCCATCAAGCTGATAATAGTGCCGAAGCAACTGGTCTTCTTCATGGGTGCCAATGCCCCCTTGTACCGTAAACCGAGCCAATGGGGTGAGGGGGAGTGTGGCCCGACCATTGGCAAGGAGGGCCTCATTGCAAATGGCATGCAACTCAGTTAACAAGGCCATCCGCTCTTGCTTGAATTCCTCTAAAATAGGCCCCATTAAATACCCATCCGTGGCAAACGCATGCCCACCACAATTCAGCCCCGATTCCACACGGTATTCTGACACCCAAATACCCTTTTTGGCCAAAAAGCGACCCTGAATTTGGGCCGACCTAAAATCAGATACCTTTAAAATAATCCGTTTTTTAATGTGGCCTGTGTGATCAGGAAAAAAGTCGTCAAATTGGGCCACATACGCATACAAACGCCGGTTAAACCCTGCGGATAACACAATCCCAGAATCAAGCTGAGAGGTGGCGTACCCTCGCAGTGCAGACAAGGCGTCCGAATCGGTTTCGGGCAAAAGATTACCCTGTTTATCATAATTGCTTCGGTCTAATTTGGTCATGATATTCACATCTAATGACCCCATCACAAAACAGGATTTAATGGCCGCTTCTAGTGCTGGTTTTTGATCGTCTGATGCCAACTGAAACTGGGCCATCTGTTCTTTTAGTGGCGACGAATCAGGCAACAACGTGACATAGTCCCAAGACGCAGAACCCGGCTGAAAGGGTGAGGCACACAAGGCATGAAACGAATGGGTGGACAATTCATGAACCAAGTCCAGATAGGCACGAATCCGTCGGGCCCGTGCATCGGGATCCCATCGATCAATGGGCTGATACGGGATGTCATGGCACTGACAATAATGGGCCCGCATCGTTTCACAGAGATGATCATCGCCAATCGACATCACCGACGACACCCCATATCGGGCAATCCGAACAGGGGTATCAATAGTAAACGCAGTTCCCATGACGGGAATGTGGAACGTATGGGGATACCGACTCAACTCTGTCACATTGTTATCCTTTGTTAGTCCAAATTTGTTATTTAATCCAACCACACAAAAAAACCACCACAAATAAAGTAGCGTTGATCATCATGCAACCCCCAATTAACGGAAGTCTACTGGATTGACTCTCATTTGTATATCACCACTTACACCACTTTTTGCATCCTTCCCCCTACGCTCCTGATCTTGCCCACGCATGGTCTTTGCCCAGTACACCAGCACCCACCCACCGCATCACCCATCTAAGCATCATCCCCATGCCCCATCGCAACCGAAGTAGACGGCCAGCCTTCCCCGTGACACCCCCCCAGTGATTGGGTATAGTAAGTCCCATGCGTATCGT
Source organism: bacterium (assembly GCA_010027915.1). Next base: position 6,017 of record RGUG01000022.1, read on the forward strand.
ATTGATTGGAAGTAGTGGGGTACCCGGACTCTCGATTGCCCAGCACCTTCATAACGCTGGCTTGGACCTCACCGTGGCCTGCCGCACCGCACCCCACCCGTCGTCACCCTTATACGCCATGAAGTGGCAAATAACCGACCTAAGAGACCCCGTGGGCCTATCAAACCTGTTGGCCCATACCGATGAATTAATACTCAATTTTTCAACCCCTCCGATTGCAAGACCCATTGGGTACATCCCCGAACGAGATGCCCTTGATGGCATTCTCACCATTGCCCATCAACAACGGGTATCCCGACTACAATATCTGATGCCATTGTACGCCAAATCCATCGGGATTCGGGGGTTTCAATGGTGGTTACTTCGCATCAAAGAAGAAGCCATGATGCGGCTGTGTCACTCCCCCGTTCCGGTCAGCATGATGTACCATTCCGTCCCCATGGAAGGATTGGAATGGGGATGCAGGATGGGAAATCGCCTGGTGATCCCTTCTACGGAACAACGGGGCATCTATTGGATTGCCGGGTCTGATATCGCCCGGGCCATTCAAGCACTCATGACACACCCGCCGGGTGCCTCCCAAGAACATGTGTTACAGGGCCCCGAACGGCTGATTCCCATTGCGGCTGCCCGTCGATTGGCCTTTCACGCTCCCCAACTAAGCGTGCAACGGATTCCGTACTGGCCATTGGCACTCACCGCACGATGGAGCCATACCATTCAACACGTTCACCAATTAATAACGGCCATGACATTGCGAGACGAACCGTTTTTGGCACGCGACACCTGGAACCAGTTGGGGGCCCCACAGGTGACCATCAGTGCCTATGGCCAGATGATGTCCCAACGCCTGGGCCCATCATGACCCGTCGGGTTCGTGTGGGGTATGCCCCCCATCCCCCGTTTAGTTTCACCCAGTCGAATGGAACCCCCAGTGGGGAATCATGGGTCGTGGCCCATACCCTGTTAACCCGATTGGGCCTTGCCATTGAGCCCGTCGAAACCGATTTTTGGTCATTGATTCCCCAACTACTAGCGGGACAAGTTGATGTGGTGGCCTCTGGATTGTTGATCAGTCCGGAACGTGAAAAAGAAGTGGCCTTTACTTACCCCACCTACCAAGATGGTGAAGGGGTACTGTTACACCGACGAAACCCCCATCATATTCAGACGTTTCAGGACATCTTAACCCATCAATGGAAAGCATTCGATTGGTACCCCCCAATCGTCGGGTACCCTGTCTCGATACCAAGGCCGCCATGGACGCCATTGTGACCGGTCAAGCCGATTGTTTTGTGGCCTCTACCCTTACCTTAAGACAAGGGGCCATGACCCATCCCCATCCCGATTTACGGTTGCGATCCACACGGGATGGGTTTGAGGTTCCCTCTATCTCCCCATTCGAATTTGGTGCCTTGGCACTCCGAAAAACCGATCTCACACTTCGAGATGACCTCAACCAACTCCTCAGCACATGGATAGGGTCACCAGAACATGCCGCACTGGTGGCACCCTTTGGATTTGGCGTCAGTGAATGGCCCAGCATGCACCCTCACTTCCGGCATCGTATTTAATCAAGCCCCCCTCCTTCCCCTTTTGACTCACCCCATCCGATTAACCCGCCCACAAAGGGTTATAAAATATAGCCTCGACGCTGTCGTTTGAGGTCCTCTTCCCATGACATGGTGGTGTGGGTGACGGCTTTGCCTTTTTGCCTCACTTTGGTATGGCCAATATCGAGCATCGACACGCTCACACTGTGGGTGGTCGGGGGGGTATAATCCACATTAATCACGTGAGAAATGGTACGCAATCGACGTTGTTGGGCATCAATTTTTTCGTTTAACAACCGAATCATAACCGTGGCCATGGCATTAAACGACTCAACAGACGGTAGCAGTGAGGTGGCCTGTTGGGTACTAAGTGACCGTTTTTTCTTGGTCATGATGATACCTTTTTAGAGGAAGGAGAGGGTGGGTTGCGTTTTAAGTAGTCGGCTAGTTGCTCTTCTTCTTTTTGTAGCTGTTCCAATCGCTTTTTAAGTCGACGAATACGGCCCATGTTATCAAAAAAACGGTTAAATACCTCTTGTAAATGCGGGGGCAATGCACTGGTATCCAATTCGTCTTCGAGGGTTTCTAACATCATCATTGTTTGTTCGAAGGGCGTTTTTTTGGTGTTTTTTTTCCGGATTTCAACCTCATTCATTAAGGTGGCAATCTGAGAGGCCACCGACTCCTGTGCACTGGCTTCTTGGGAGGTCGTGGCCGTGGTAGACAATTGAGACGGCTGTTGTTTCTTGAGCTCATCCATTAAATACTGAATTTCATGGTCCACCACCCTGGTGGCCTCTTCAAACAAGCGACTGAGCTCATCCTGCTGAACGGGTGCCAATCGTTGCTGCAGTTGGTTTTTGGCCACCCCACCCGTTCGTTTAAAAAACGACGGGTTACCAATGCCGGACGATGGGTCAATCATAATCAAACCTCTTTCTTGGCCTACTCTCTTGGCCTACTCTCTTGGCGGTACTCGCAAGGATACACCATGTAGTCCGGTACATTGTAGCCCATTGGAAACACCATGTCAGTGTCTCGATCATTTTCTTGATGCCCGTTGGGTTTGACCCTCAAACATTCCCTGAAAAGGGGGTCATCAAATGGACACCCCATGCTCATGCGTTGCTAAGAAACGAACTCAACCACCCCATCAGGTGATTCGATCCAAAAAGATCAATAGACTGACCCCCATCTCCCCAACCCAGGCGGACACCCTGCTTGCCCTACCCTGCCCATGTTAATTGGGTCACCACTTCCATATGAATAGTATGGGGGAATAAATCAAGGGGTTGAATGTGGTCAATCCGATACCCATTCGCAACCAATCGGGCCACATCACGCCCCATGCTATCCAACTGACAATGAACCAAGGTCAAATAAGGCGGACGCCACCTCAATAACTGCCCATGAACCGGCACCGACAAGCCCGTACGAGGTGGATCCGCCATCACCCAATCCGGTGCCTGCGTCATATCCCGCATGGCGTGGCCCACATCCGATTGCAACACCTGCATATGGGGCCCGTTGCAATTAACACGGGCATCAGCAATGGCCACAGGATTGTCTTCGATCACGGTCACCGAATGGGCCCCACGGGCCAATGCATGTCGACCCAACACCCCGACCCCGGCATACAAATCCCATACCGTCGGGGGTGCCGACGGCAGCATCACCGCCCTGACCAAGGCCGTGATCAAGGCCGGATGACCTTGAAAAAACGACCCCAAACTAACCCTAAACCCGATTCCGTCTACCCTCACTGTGGCCGCATGATTCCCCACGGAGATACCCGGATGATCGGGATGGGGTTGCCAATACGACCCCGTCAAACCCAAGCGTTCATGCATGAGACGGGCCTCCGATTCAGAAACGGGGACTCCCACGATGCGACCCAATCGGGCACTGTCCATCACCCAAAAAGCCGCTGTCGCCTGGACCATCTGATCAGGCGGGCATGGCCGCCATTGGGATAAAACCGACAAGCAGTGATTGAGTTCATCAGGGACCACCTCACAATGGGTAATCGGTTCAATCAGGGCCGAATGGCGGCGGTTAATCCCCCATTTTCCTTGGGGTGAAAACACCAGACGAAGTTGGCGGCGGGATACCCCCTCATCCGACCACACCATCGGGTGAATACGGTCCTGAGATGGCGACAGGCCATGAGACGACAAGGTCTCCCACAGCCACTGGGTCTTGAGTTGGCGTTGATACGACAAGTCCGCATGCATTAATTGGCATCCCCCGCATCGGGTGTAATGATGGCAAGGTGGCAACACCCGATGGGCGCTGGCCTGATTCACACGGGTCACGTGTCCAATGTGATAATGAGGGGTTTGCTTGACCCGCTTGACACTGACCTGATCCCCTTCGCACACCCACGGTATATAACAAGGAGGGGTATGATCAGCCAGCAAGCCAAGTCCTTTGGATGTGACACGCTCAATCACCCCATGATAGGCTATTGGCATTCGGGGCGAGTGGGGTGTCATACCGCAATAGTATACCCTGCGGCACATACTTTCCCAAGCCCATCAAAAGGAGAAACAACCATGCAACAATGGCGATGGATTGGGTGGGTGTGGGGTATATGGACACTGTGTGTATCAGCGTCACCAATCTGGCTAGGGTCCATCGAGCCAAGGCCAGGCCAAGCGGGTATCCCCTATCATGCCTATCAGTTAAACAATGGGTTGAGGGTCTACATTCATCCCGACCATCGGCAACCACTGGTGCATGTTTCGGTGCTTTATCAAGTGGGGAGTTCCTACGAAGAAAAAGGCAAGTATGGGTTTGCCCATTTGTTTGAACACATGATGTTTCAAGGCTCGCGTCATGTGTCTCCCAATGAACACATGAAACGGGTGTATGAAATGGGGGGAAAAATCAACGGTACCACGGGACGTGACCTCACCCATTTTTTTCAAACCGTTCCGTCTGCCTATTTAGAAACCGTGTTATGGCTCGAATCAGATCGGATGGGGTTTTTTGTAGATGGCATCACCGACCATCAATTCGCGATTCAACGACAAGTAGTAAAAAGCGAACGGGCAGAACACTATGATACCCAACCCTATGGGTTACTACCTGAAACCATCGCCCAAACCGTATATGGTGACGGACATCCCTATTCGTGGATTCCCATCGGCAGCATGGCCGATTTGGACCAGTCCACCACCGACGATCTGAGATCCTTTTTTAATACCTGGTATGGACCATCCAATGCCGTCTTGGTGATGGCAGGCGACGTGAACCCAGAGCGTGCCATCGAGATGGTTGACCGGTATTTTTCTGGCATTCCAAACGGTCCAACGCACCCGATACGTCGGCCCTGGGTTCCCCTATTAACCCATTCAACCCACGCTTCCTATACCGATGAAAAAGCCACGCGACCCCGTATCACCATGGTATTTCCCACCGTCCCTGCATGGCACCCCGACGAAGCCTATTTGGATGCCATTGCCCACACCCTGGGCAATGGGGCCGCCGCTCGTCTACACCCTTTTATTAAACGCCAGCGCGCATCCGATCTATCGGTCTATCATGCAACCGCTGCTTTATCGGGTGAGTTTCACGTCGTGATCACCCCCTACGAAAACGAAGATATTCCCTCTTTGATAACGGATATCGAAGCCGTCATCGATGGGTTGGCAGACGCCCCCCTTAAGGAGGAGGAGTTAGCCCGTTATCACCGACAGTATCAAATGAGGGTCGCCGACACCTTATCCACCCTGGAGGGGGTGGCGTCCTATTTGGGTACCGCCCATTGGCTAACAGGCACCGCCGACTTTGCCCCCATTGAATGGGCCATGAACACCCACTTAACCACCGCCAATGCCAAAGCAGTGGCCCAACGATACCTGGTCAACAAGCCCCGGGTGTATGTCA
>RGUG01000211.1 GCA_010027915.1 bacterium
GTTAGATGTAATGGTATTGAAAATACCTGTGACAAAATTTGAAATTTGATTCTCCGAATCTGTGCTCGAAGTGACAGCACGGGATGGGCCGTTTACTACTGTATTCAATTGCTCGGGTAACACCTGATTGTGATATACCTGTAAATACTTCATGGGATGGGCCTCGAGTACGGCGTTATGAACGATATGATCACATTTATTCAGAATGGAGCGAAGACGGGTAACCGGGATATGGGTTAAAAACTCGAAGAGAGAGCCCAATGTTTGCTGTTGCGGGTAGTGAGGTTGTGTGGATTCATTTGTATGAAGGTTAGCTTGCACCGCCAGTGCCTTTACCAGTGCCTTTAAAAAGGTAGCTTGATGGGTCTCATGACAATAAGACGCCACATAGGCCACCAGTGGCTTCGGGATGTCGGATGGCGAGAAGGATTTGGATTGGATGACCCTATGTAGGGCACGGGTCAAAAGGTCATTGGGTAGCCTTAACCTACCTAATATGTCTTGAGTGTAAGCCCGCTTAAGATAATCCACTATATTTTCCCTACTCGTTGAGTCGATAAGCATTTTCAGGTTGGCATGGATGGTAGAGGTAGGGCTGTACCACAGCATTGCACCACAGAAACTGAAGTAAGAACATAATAGATTTTGTATGACCGCGTCACATGATGAATTTGTCGATTGACGCAATGTGTGAATAAAATCTGCATACGGGACCTCCTGACTCGCATCTTGATTGGAACCAAGTGCCGTGAGTTGGGCCATGATGCGTGCATGGTGATCTATATTCGGTTTAGTTAAAGACCGAGGGTCGGCCAAATCGAGGCGGTAAAACGTATCGCCTTTGGCGGGAGATGAGGATGCTACGGCTGCCGTGGCTTGGGGTTCTAAGGCTGGCGTGGCTGCGGGTGCTGGGGACAGTAATATGTCTGGCCACTGGGCTTGGATGAACCTACCATGCTCATTGGTTGGAAACAATGTGTGCAATACCCCAAAAAAAGATCCACATCCCTTGAGTGTCTCAGCAAAAGCCGACGCATGCTGAGCAACACGTACTTGCAGTCCCATGAAAATAAAACAAGCACTCATGACCGACAGAATCTGATCGCAATAAGGCTCCAATGTGGTCCGCAATGTGGTCCGCAAGTTTGTTTTATCCTCATTGCTCAGATTAGGATGGGTGGCACACCACCTTTGGATGGAGTCAAACAACTGGGTCCATTCATCGGGAACCAGATGACCAGAACCGGACTGAAGAAGACGCAAAAGAGACCCCGCTTGCAGGCTGGTATTAACGAATACGACAATATGCCGATGTAGGGAGTCTGTCATGGTGGGGACTGGAGGGGAACCGGATAGGACAGGGGTGGCTGAGGGGGGGTGGTTTGAGGGGTGGTTTGATATGATAACCGGGTCCATATCCTTTGCAGGATCTGCAGGAAATGCCAAGTGAGCATCGGCACCAGGACCAGGTTCAGCACCAGCACCAGGTGGTGTACTTAGATTCGCTTGCTTACCACCATACAAACAAGAGATGCACCTGGCAATTGCCCCACATATCCCACCTGAACCTGTTATTGGATTACGAGGGGTTGATAAGGAATTTAATGGCACGGAGTTGGTTGTGTCAATTATAGCGTTCAATGTGGGTCACTCCTTTGTAAATGGGTAGTGGGAAAGGGGGTATGGGTCGGTTAAAACGTGGAAACGTATTCATCACACAGCAGAGGAAAGGGCATGGGCAAATGGGACCGTTCACTCACAAATGAGAACAGGATGGATCCTAAAAGACGCTCCCACTGATCACCAAAGGATGACCACATGACCCGATACCGCATGGTTCGGATCCCTAATATGAATGGCTTTTTACACCCTCGTTTCTTTCCACACCCCATTTAAAATGGCCAACATTCCAACCTGAATCCCATCCCCCTGGGCCCATTTTAACCACATAACCAATGGGCCACCCAACCGCACGTTTGACTATCCCATGATAATAAAATTAAAGAATCACCGAAGAAACAACGAAGAACCCTAACGTATTGGGAAGAACCAAAAAGAAACACGTGAATGCTGCGGATGATAGTGGCAAGGAAGAGGGGCTGTCAAATGAAAAAACCGCATGGATGGTGTGCCTCTTGTATCGGATGTCATCAAGTGGAAAGCGGTGGAGGGTGAAGGAGGGTGTCATATTTAAGAGGTTGTGGATGTGGGCCTATCCTGATAAATTTCAGGGATGACAAAGTGTGTGTACATCGAAACCTATGGGTGCCAGATGAACGAATACGATACCGAATTGGTACGGTCAATTTTGCAAGGGGCCCATTATCACTTCGTCAACCAAGAAACCCAAGCCGATGTGGTGATGCTCAACACATGCTCGGTGCGTGACAATGCCAATCGAAAGGTTCACCTGAGAGTCCAAGAGATCCGTCGGGCACGTGGCAAACAGCCCGTGGCCATCGGTATTTTAGGGTGTATGGCCACCAACTTTAAAACCGCTTTGTTAGAGGATCCCTCTTTGGGGATTGATTTTATTGCAGGTCCGGATAGTTACAAACAGTTGCCGTCACTCATTGAGCAGGTGTGGGAAGGACAAGGGTCCGCCTTTGATGTGACATTGTCAGAATTTGAAACCTATTCCGATGTGATGCCCATTCGACAGCACGGGGTGAATGCGTGGGTGGCCATTATGAGGGGATGCAATAATTTTTGTACCTTTTGTGTGGTGCCTTACACACGGGGACGCGAACGATCACGGAC
>RGUG01000212.1 GCA_010027915.1 bacterium
ACGTCCACGCATTTCAAAGGCAAGCCGGGCCAAGTGCCCCTTGATTTACGGGCGTTCTGTTCTGAAATGCCCATTCCGGTGATGGTGGGCAATGCTACCACCACCTCCGTCACGCTTGAGCTCATGCGGACGGGGGTAGCGGCGGTGTTTGTGGGGATTGGTCCTGGTGCAGCCTGTACCACACGGGGTGTGTTGGGTGTGGGCGTACCGATGGCCACGGCGATGGCTGATGCAGCGGCGGCCCGTGGAACCTATTGGAAAGAGTCTGGCCGGTATGTCCCCGTCATTGCCGATGGTGGGATTGTGACATCGGGTGACATTTGCAAGGCCTTGGCCTGTGGTGCCGATGCGGTGATGATGGGATCCCCCTTTGCAAGGGCGATTGAAGCCCCGGGACGTGGGTTTCATTGGGGCATGGCGACCCCCAATGCGGTATTGCCAAGGGGTGCCCGCATTCAGGTGGGGACAACCGTTGGGATTGAGCAAATTATGAATGGGCCATCCAATACAGATGACGGCACCCAAAACATGGTGGGGGCGATTCGCACCTGTTTTGCCACCTTGGGGGCATCCAATATGGCGGACATGCATCAGATACAAGTGGTGGTGGCCCCGTCGTTGCGTACGGAAGGGAAAATATACCAGCAAGCACAGCAATTGGGGATGTATAAAAAGTGATACTCATATTAGATTTTGGATCTCAAACCAGTGAGTTAATTGCCCGACGCATTCGTGAGTTGCACGTGTATTCTGAAGTGGTGCCTCATACGACATCGGCCGCAGACATCACAGCCCGTGGGGGTGTAAAAGGCCTGATATTATCAGGTGGCCCAGCTTCGGTATTTGATCCCTCGTCGCCGACCTGTGACCCGGCTTTGTTTGAACTGGGAATACCCGTATTGGGGATATGTTATGGCATGCAACTCATGGCATCGGTGTTGGGTGGTAAGGTGATTCGTGGGGCAAAGCATGAATATGGCAAAGCCAATTTATTGATTGACAATAACTTTGATTTGTTAAGTGGGTTGTGGATGGAAATGGTAATTTGGATGTCCCATGGCGACATGGTCACCGACTTACCGTCGGGATTTAAAATATTGGGTCATACAGACAACACCCCAATTGCAGCATTTGGTCACGATCAAAAGCGCTTGTATGGGGTTCAGTTTCACCCTGAGGTAGTCCATACCCCCAATGGGGCAGAGTTAATACGCAATTTTGTCTGTTCCATTGCGGGGTGTGAACCCACCTGGACAGCGGGGTCGTTTGTGGATGAGGCGATCCAAAAGATCCATCACGAGGTAGGCGAATCGAATGTGTTGTGTGCGTTATCGGGTGGGGTTGATTCAACGACAGTGGCCGCACTGTTAAAAAAAGCGATTGGGTCACGGTTGACGTGTTTATTTGTCGACCAAGGGTTTATGAGAAAAGGGGAGGCCGAGCGAATCAAGACCTTGTTTTCGGGTGAATTTGACATTCGATTAATATATATTGATGCGTCTGAGCGGTTTTATCGACGGTTGGAAGGGGTGACGGACCCCGAAGAGAAGCGCAAGCGAATTGGGGAAGAATTTATACGGGTATTTGAAGAAAAAGCCCTTGAATTGAAAGATGATTTTCCCTATTTGGCACAAGGAACCTTGTATCCTGACATTATCGAGTCAGCGAGTGTGGGGGTGGCGAGTACGGCGGTTAAAATCAAGACCCATCACAATGTGGGGGGATTGCCATCGGATATGGCATTTAAGATTATCGAGCCATTGTCACGCTTATTTAAAGACGAAGTCAGGCGGGTGGGGCTTGAGTTGGGGGTACCGGAAGAAATCATCTTTCGTCATCCTTTTCCTGGGCCAGGGTTGGCCATTCGGATTTTGGGCGAGGTTACCCGTGAGCGGGTCACCATTTTGCAAGACGCAGATGCCATTGTCATGGAAGAAGTCAAGCGGGCGGGGTTATACCGTCAGTTGTGGCAATCATTTGCGGTGTTATTGCCCATTAAGACGGTAGGGGTACAAGGCGATCATCGCACGTATCAAAACACAGTGGCCATTCGGGCGGTCAAAAGCGATGATGCGATGACGGCCCAATGGGCCCATTTGCCCTATGAGTTGTTAGAAGTGATATCGAGCCGGATTATTAACGAGGTATCAGAGGTTAACCGGGTGGTCTATGACATATCAAACAAACCACCTGCCACCATTGAGTGGGAGTAGTAACTAGCGTAAGTTGTTGATAACCCGCAATGCTTGACGACATTAAAAAAACACTTTGGGCAACGGCTGACAAGCTCCGTGCCAATATGGATGCGGCTGAGTACAAACACCTTGGCGTGACTACTACACAGCAGCGAACGTGTTTTGGGTGCCTGAATCTGCACGTTGGGAAGCGATCCGTGCAGCTGCTAAAGCCCCTGACATTGGCAAACGCATTGATGAAGCGTTGACAGTGATTGAGACCGAGAACCCCAAGCTAAAAGGCATTCTTGATAAGCGGTATGCAAGGGCGCAACTACCCGATGGCAAGATGGGTGAGTTGGTGGACTTGGTTTCTACTATCGGCTTTGGCGACAACGCAAGTACTGCACGTGACGTCCTTGGGCAGGTGTACGAATACTTCCTTGGTATGTTTGCCAATGCTGAGGGCAAGCGAGGCGGACAGTTCTACACGCCAGCATCCATTGTTAAAACACTAGTAGCGGTGCTATCCCCACACTCCGGCAAGGTATATGACC
>RGUG01000213.1 GCA_010027915.1 bacterium
ACCAAATAAATTCGGGTCAGACTGTCAATGCAACTTTGGTTAATGCGAATCCCGGGTTCAACAAAGACGGCGATTTTGACAATTTAGTAGTTTCTCATGAATACACGCATGGCATTTCAAATCGACTCACTGGCGGCCCTTCCAATGCCAATTGTTTGTCGCCGGTTTTGACAATGACCCCATTGGCCATAATGTGAACCACGTCCGGTTCGATGTAAGACAACAAGCGCTGATAATGGGTGATTAATAAAAAGGAACGATCAGGGGACCTTAGGGCATTCACCGCCGACGCCACAGTACGAAGGGCATCAATGTCCAAGCCCGAGTCTATTTCATCTAAAATGGCCATTTTGGGATTGAGTAACGCCATCTGCAACACTTCGTTGCGTTTTTTTTCTCCCCCCGAAAACCCGTGATTTAAAGACCGGGACAAAAGTGCCTCATCAAGTTGAACGGTTGAAAGGGGCCCCGATAATGCCGCCGCAAAATCAACCGCATCCAATTCAGATAACCCCTTGGCTTTTCGGTGGGCGTTATACGCCATTTTTAAAAACGCTTCGTTTTGAACCCCTGGCACTTCCACTGGATACTGAAATGCCAAAAACAACCCCGCCAATGCCCGTTCTTCAGGATCAAGATCCAACAAGGAGACCCCATCTAATACCGCTGACCCTGCCGTAACTTGGTAGGCAGGGTGACCCGCCAACACCTTTGACAAGGTGCTTTTTCCGGACCCATTGGGCCCCATAATGGCATGAACTTCCCCCGAAGGAATATGCAAGGACAAGCCATTTAAAATGGGGTCCTCACCAATTGATGCGACCAACGAGTCAATAGTTAACATCCTTATACTCCTTTGCTATCCCACCGAATGCTCTAATTTTAGCCCCAATAATTGGGTGGCTTCGACTGCGAATTCATGGGGAAGTTCTTTGAACACATCTTGGCAAAACCCATTAATAATGGTGGTCATGGCATCTTCGGCACGAATACCACGCTGGGCAAAATACAACAATTGATCATCCGTGACTTTCAGTGTCGAGGCTTCGTGTCCCAACGTAGCGGTGGGATTACGCACATCAATGGTGGGCAAAGTGGTAGCCGAACAATTCGATCCAATCAGCATCGAATCGCACTGGGTAAAATTGTCAGCATGATGGGCCGATGCATTCATTTGGACCAACCCGCGATAGGTATTATGAGACTGGCCCACCGAAATACCCTTTGAGACAATGGTGGATTTCGTGCGAGGGCCAATATGGATCATTTTGGTCCCCGTATCAGCCGCTTGGTGATGATTGGTCAGGGCCACGGAATAAAACTCACCCACCGAGTCTTCACCGATTAAGACGCAACTGGGGTACTTCCATGTAATGGCTGAGCCCGTTTCGATTTGGGTCCACGAAATTTTTGATCGGGCACCCAAGCATTTGCCTCGTTTGGTGACAAAATTAAAAATGCCCCCTTTACCCGTTTGAGGGTCCCCTGCATACCAATTTTGAACCGTTGAATACTTAATGGAAGCATCATCCAAGGCCACCAATTCCACCACGGCGGCGTGTAGTTGGTTGGTATCAAACATCGGGGCCGTGCATCCTTCGAGATAACTGACCGATGCACCCGATTCGCACACAATTAAGGTGCGTTCAAATTGCCCGGTTTCTTGGGTATTGATCCTAAAATAGGTGGATAACTCCATCGGACATACCGTATTTTGAGGCACATACACAAAACTACCTTCGGTAAAAACAGCCGAATTAAGGGCCGCAAAAAAATTGTCCGTATGGGGAACCACCGAACCCAAATACGCCTTGATCAACTCAGGATACGTGTGAACAGCCTCTGACAACGGGCAAAACACAACCCCGGCATCCAATAACTTTTTTTTAAAGGTGGTGGCAACCGACACACTGTCAAAAATGGCATCCACCGCCACATTGGCCAGGCGTTTTTGTTCGGTTAGCGGAATCCCCAATTTTTCAAAGGTTCGAAGCAATTCAGGATCCACCTCATCCAAACTGGCCGCTTTTTTAGTGCTTTTGGGTGCCGCATAATAATGAATGTCTTGGTAATTGATGGGAGAATAAGTCACATTTTGCCAAGTAGGCTCCGTCATGGTCAGCCAATGCCGATAGGCTTTTAATCGAAACTCCAGCATAAACGCCGGTTCTTGTTTTTTTTCTGATAACTGCCGGATCACCTCTTCATTTAATCCCTTCGGAAAAACATCCGAATCGATGTCGGTAGAAAACCCATATTGATAGGGCTGGTTGGTTAGTTGATTGATCAGTTCACTCATGGGATGTCCTTTGGATGAGTCGATCGATGGTGGTGGCCTGAAGCAACCCATCGATTTGGTCTTGAATAGTGTGTAATACCGATTGCAAGGTACACCCCCCATACAACCGACACAAGGCGGGATCACGCAAACAATCCGCCAACCGGGTGGGGCCATCCACCAAGGTGATAACATCGCGGAAGGTGGTATCAGAGGGGGGTTTTAGTAACTGAACCCCCCCGTTTTTTCCTTGTTTGGTATGAACCAATTGGGCCTTGGCCATCACTTGCACCAACTTGGCCACGTGATGATAGGGAATACCCAGTCGCTCGGATAACAACGGCATGGTCCCCGAGGTTTCATTGGCTAAATAACCCATAATTCGCAAGGCACATTCTGCTGATTTGGATAATTTCATGGCACTCCCTTGGGCACAATCGTTTAAAACTAGG
>RGUG01000214.1 GCA_010027915.1 bacterium
GCCATTCAAGGCACCCCATTGGCACCATCTACCCCCACCAATCCAGGCCAGCGTGACCCACAAGCCATGGACCGGCGACACCGTATCATGGGCACCATCGCGGTCCATCGGGCCACCCGTGTGGGACACCAATGGGTCAACCCCCTCCCCCATTGGATGGGCACCCTGCGCCACCACTTGATCACAGGGACCAACCGCTTGTTTCCCCACCCTTACGCTGACTTATTAATTGGCCTGACCATTGGGGATGATGGGGTGACCCTCCCAACCGACATGACCGACCGGTTTACCCAATCAGGCTTGACCCATTTGTTGGTGGTCTCGGGATCACAAGTCTCGCTGTTAATTGGGTTGCAATCGGGTCTACTCATGCGTCTGCCCATTGCCCCATTTTGGCGCATGATATTCATGCTCATCAGCAACAGCTTGTTTTACATTCTCTGTGGCGGAGGGGTGTCCATTTTGCGTGCCATTCTCATGAGCGATATCGCCATGGGTGTTGCCTTGTGTCATCGACGGCTCAGTACCTGGCATACCTTGTTGCTTACCATCAGCGTCATGACCCTGCTCGACCCTGGCTGTTTGGGAGACCTGGGGGCCCACTTGTCATTGGCCGCCACCGCCTCGTTGCTGTGGGGGGTGCCCTGGCTCAGTGCCCGATTGGGTCGATTCCCCGAATGGTCCCGTACCCCACTGGCCCTGGTGGTGGCCCCCTTTGTGTTTACCGCACCCTTCACCATCGGGGCCCTGGGGACGGTATCCCCCGCCTCATTATTGACCAACGCCCTGGCCCTCCCCATTATTGAATGCCTTGTACCTGTGGGGTTACTCACCATTGTCTGTGGGGCCGTTTTTTTGCCATTGGGACCCATCCTCGCCCCGGCCTGTACCGTTGCCATGTCGTTGATGAATCAAATCGCCATGATGGGCACCTTGATACCAGGGGGCCTGCTTCATCTCCCCTCCCCGCCCCCATGGGTCACCTGGGGATGGGTGTGGCTATTGGCCCATTGGGTGATACCCGAATGGCAATGGATCCCCTATCGAAGGGGCCTAACCCTATTGATACTCAGTGCCTCCCTGACATGGGCCCTCATGGGTACGGTCTTACCCCGTCCGTTACGGGTCATTTGCTTGGATGTGGGACAAGGCGATGCCACCCTCTTGATCATGCCCACGGGCTACACCCTGTTAATCGATACGGGCAATCGATTGCCCGGCCAATCCCCCCATCGGGGGGATTATGCCGGCACCGTCATCTTACCTGCCTTGCGGTATTACGGGGTCACACGATTGGATACCCTCCTCATCACCCATGAGGATATGGACCACATGGCAGGGGTGGGCACCTTGTTGCGGCACATTTCCATTGGCCAAATAATGGGCCGGCCTTCTGCCCCCTTACAAGCAATGGTCGGCAACCGAGCGATTGAGCCCATACCGTTTGATACCGATTGGGTCTTTGAAGCACGGGGGGCCGTGCCCACCCGGTTGCGTTGGTTGCATACCCCCTACGCCAGTGAAAGCAATGACCGGTCCATTTGCTTGCAGGTCCTCACCCCATCGATACGTTTTTTATTCACCGGGGATGGCATGGAAAACGCCGAACGGTCTTTGGTGATGCGATATGGGTCCCGGTTACGCAGTGATGTGTTACACGTGGGTCATCACGGCAGCCTGACCTCAAGCCATCCGTGGTTTTTACAAACAGTCCGTGCCCAATGGGGCGTCATCAGTGTGGGCCAACGCAATACCTACGGCCATCCCCACCCCACCATCCTACGACGCTTATATCAGCACGGGATGCACACCTTGCGGACCGATCGGGAGGGGGCCATTGAATGGACCATTCGCCCCAAGGGCATTGACCTGCGTCAATGGGGGAGTCCTCCGTCTGCCACCCCTGCCTTTTAGGGGACTTCGTGGCGTCGGGATCCATTTGACCTGCACCCCCTCTGCCTGAACCATCACCCCATGCCATCAGCCCATTCCCTCCGACCCTTCACTGTCTCCGACTCACCCCCTCGATTTCCCCTGTACGACGGGGGCCAATCGTAAGGCTGGCTCGGGTTGTCATGCGAGGTTAGGGGATGGTGACAGGCCCGTTTCCCTCCTCATCGGCTTGCCATTGACGCACCCTGACCCATCCGACTACCATCCTGACCCATCATCTTTTCATGAAAAGGGCGTGACATGATAGCACCCATAACCCCCATCGATATTCCCCAGCCCACCGACTGGACCCGGCGTCGCTTTGATGCCATTCATCACCTCTATGAACACGCCCAGCACGACCGGTTGGGGTTTTGGGACACCCAAGCCCATGCCCTTGGTTGGGATACCCCCTGGCATACCACGTTACAATGGGACCCTCCCCATGCCCAATGGTTTCTGGGGGGCCACCTCAATGCCAGTGCCAATTGTATCGACCGACACCTCAATACCCCCACCGCCCATCAAATCGCCATCCATTGGCAGGGCGAAGACCATCTCACCCGTCACCTCACGTATCACGACCTGGCCTGCCAGGTGGGCCAGTGGGCCACCATGCTATTGGCCCATGGGGTCACCGCCGGGTCGAGGGTGACGATTGTCATGCCCATGATACCGGAGGCCATCATTGCCATGCTGGCCGTCACCCGCATTGGGGCCATTCACACGGTCATTTTTGCCGGGTTAAGTGAGCATGCCATTCATCAC
>RGUG01000215.1 GCA_010027915.1 bacterium
ACGAAAAATCACCCCATTGACCAATGGCTAGTTTGGCATCGGTCATGGCCGTATGGCGTTGGTGCAATGAAACCGAAAGATCATGAAAAAAAGCGGTTAAAATGGCCACATCCACTTGTTCTTGAATGGATTGTTGGGGCCGTGATTGTGCAAAGCGCATCAAATCCTGAAAGTCTGGCATGCGGTGATGCAACATGGTCCATGATTGGCGGGCAATATCATAGGCCACAATGGATTGTAAGATATCGGCGTATCGATTCAATTGATCGATACGAACCTGATGTTGGGTGAGGGCCAACTGAGACCCCGCCTCTTGGGCAAGAACAGGTTGACGATTCCCCATCACAAGGGGTTGATCCCATTCAAAATCGCTACCCCAGCTGGGCTGAGAATTCGATGCCGAATGGGTAATATCAAACCGAAACGACGGGTTGGGGGGCACATACGCATGGGTCACGTCGAGTTGCTTTTGTTGAACCAGGCCACGCCAAACCCGTTGATCAGGAGACTGATCGAGCAGTTGGCGCGCCAACTGGGTGGCCAACGCAATGGGGGGGGATGCAATTGTAGGGAACACCCCAATCAACATAAAACCGACGACCAACCAACCCCACACAGTTCACTCCTCGTAACGATGCCAAGCAAAGCAATGATTGTATCAGGCCACAGCACCCATGATAAGCACACCATCATGGGCCCCTTTTCCTGTGGCACGGTATGGGCATCCCCGTTCCCACCATCCTGACCGGCAGAACTTACTGTTAACCGTCCATCCCACTTGGCACAGGGTATTCGATGGCCAGCCAATCTTACCCAAATGTTCCGTCCCATTCATCATGGATGAGCCCCACCCAATTGGGTGTGATCATCACCAACACCCAGACACCCCATGACCATCAACCGCCGCCACGAATCGCTTGAAAAACCGACACACCCAAAAACAGCCAGCCACCACCAGCATGTCGGCATCCCTAAAACCATGCCATTCAATTAATTCGATGTATGACCCTGAGTTAAGAGGGTTCGGACCACATCAAATAAACTGGAATCTGGTAAGGTGCCGGCAACCTGTTGCCACATCTGTAAACGATCGGCTGGAGAAGTGGATAAAATCGTTTCACATGTCGCCCGATACGATAGGTCCACCAATCTTTCGGATTTTGATACAGAGAAGAACACAGGCCAAAAACAGTGACCCCTTGATTGTAGATCGGCACAGAGTTGAGGGATCGTGCTGTCGTGAAAATCAGATGACACCGCCACTTTGAGGGTCGACAATGAGGGGTGGGTGATGGCGATCAGTTGTTGACACCATTCAGGCGACACCAATCGCCCGTCCAGATTAACATGGCGTAATGCGTCCGCTGAATAACTGGCACCGATTGACACCACGAAGTGACCACCCTGCCAGACTACTTTTGCCCCAATCGCATCAATAGGATTTAACGTCTCGGTGGCTTGGGTCAACACCATATGATCCCGATTCACAGGCTGTTCACGCTCCGCCACGCCCATCATATCCCGTGCTGGGTCAAGCCAATCAAGTATATCGTTCACATGACCGTTCCCCGCTATTTCGGGCATCACATATAATTGATTGGCCTGGTTAGCCCGCAACCAAGCATAGAGTTTGTCCCTCACCTCTGATTGCGTTAATTCAGAAGGCCGTATTGCCACCCTTACCTGAACATACTCCTCGCCAGAATAAAGATGCGGCAATAACCGCTCCCACAAAGAAAAAGTAATCGTTTGGTTACGAAATGATAAACCAGATAAGTCGTCATCTGACATCGTATCTGGCAAAGAAAACACAAAAGGATAGGGGTCAGCGGGGGGGGTATCATGAATCGACAAGAGCTGGGGGTGAGCAGGATGAATCGGCAGCCCGTGGGTATCACGAAATTGATCCGACATCACCATCGCCCTATCCTTTATCGTTGCCGGATCGTCAGTAATCAGCGTCACCTTAGCCCAAGCCATGCAGGCCTGTCTCAACACCGTGCGATCAAATCGGGTATGACTCAAGGTGGCAGCCGTGAAATTGGCAGCCGTTAAGTTGGCCCCAGTCAAATCAGTATCGGTTAAATCGGCACCAGTCAAATTGGCACGTATCAAAATGGCATCGTCAAAAATACTGCGTCTTAATATGGCACCGGTCAAATCAGCCTCAGAAAAATCGGCTCGAATACAACTGGAGGATTCCAAATTAGTCTGGACAAATTTCTCACGCACATAAACACCAAAATGAAGTAGGGAGTTTGGCATCTCCAGGCCGCTCATGTCGCCTATTGGCCGATCCATTGCATCCGCACCCAACGCATGATCGTCAGACCCATCATGTAAGGGCACAGTATCAGGAGACAGGTCGATTTCTCTACAAGAAGTCAACGCATCATGTCTTGCGTGTCTCAATGCATAAAAATCGCGTTGAGTCAGTTTCACGCCCTCCATTTTAGCCGCACGAACATCCGTCTGGTCCAAAATAGCACCCGTTAAATTAATGTGCCGCAAAACAGCATATCTCAACTTGGCACGTGTTAAATTGGCCGCACTCAAATCGGTGTCAACGATTTTGGCATTGAGCAAGTTAGAATCCGTCAAATCAGCCTGGCATAATCTAACCCGCTTCAAAACACACTGAAACAAACTGGCCCCAGTTAAGTTGGCCGCACTCAAATCGGTGTCAAC
>RGUG01000216.1 GCA_010027915.1 bacterium
TGTATATCCTGAGTAAATTTACTCATAATATACAAAATTCATTCGTCATACACAATCACCCCAATCAAAACGCCTCCCAGCCCACCAAACCGCCAAATCCACCGACATCCCCCGATTCCGGAATCACGCTCCCAATCACCGCAGACAACCGATCATCGATCATCTGCCGCTGCTCTGGTGTCACCGACTCCGCCGTCCACCGGATATCCAATAATCGCCGCGTTTCCACATCAACGCTGGCCACGACCTCAATCATCACCCCGTCCACCTCAAACCGACCCCGGTGGGAGTATTTAATCGGTTTTGTTGAGTCCACAAATAATGTCAAAATCGTCATATTATCCTCGCAATCGGCGAATAATCGCGTTTAATTCGGTCTGAAACCGATGCATATCGTCTGACGTCGTCGTCCGCATCATACTGACCCGGAAGGCCCCCGTGGTAACCCACTCCGGTTTCCCCAACGCCCGAATCACCGCAGACGGTTCCACAGACCCCGTTGAACATGCAGAGCCCGTTGAAATCGCAATCCCATTTAGGTCTAACGCCCGCACAATCGCTTCGCCTGAAATCCCTTGAACACTCACGTTAATCGTATTGGGCAAACCATCCTCAGGGCTATTAATCGCAACATCCGACACCGTTTGAAACCAGTCTAAAAACGCCCCTTTAAGCTGAGCCAATCGGGACATCACGTCTCCCCGTTCCGATTCCACCAATTCAACTGCATCTGCAAAGGCCATCGCCAACGGCACCGCCTCCGTCCCCGCGCGTAACGCATGCTCTTGCGGGCCACCCCAAATCATTGGTTTTAGTCGGTCAGTATCCCGTATTACCAGCACCGCAATGCCTTTGGGGCCATAAATTTTATGGGCCGATATCGTGATTAAATCCGGCCCGGACTCAAGCCCCAAAAACGGGGTTTTACCCAACGCCTGAACCGCATCTGTGTGGAACAAAATACCCCGCGACCGCGCCAGGTCCGCCAATTCCGCGATGGGTTGAATCGCGCCAGTTTCGTTATTCGCCGTCATGATGCTAATCAATTGAGTATCCGGCTGAATCGCGCCCGCCACCACATCCACCGATACCCGCCCCCATTCGTCAACCGGCACCGTGGTCACCGGGTGCCCACGTCTCTGAGCCGCCGCCGTCGCATTCCGAATACACGCATGCTCCACCGCCGAAATAATAATGTGCCCCCCCTCGGGAACCGAAGCAATGACTTGGCTATTCGCCTCAGACCCCGACCCCACAACAATCAGCGATCGATGGGGAATCCCCAACACCCTCCCAATTCGTTCTTTGGCAGCATCCAACGCATTACGTGCCTCACGACCCTCTGCATGCAAACTCGATGGATTACCAAAAACATCCCAATATTTACGCCATTTTTTTTGAATCTCTGGATGCAATGGCGTGGTCGCATTGGCATCCAAATACAATCGAGAATTTCCCATAAAATTAACCCTTGATTTCAATATATATACACCGTATATTATTCATCGACTATATACACATTGTATATATACGGCTACCCCTCAGTGTACCACGGAAAGGACGGTGTCTGGTGCTTACAGACAAACAACAACAGATCCTCGATTTTATACAACAATTTAGACAAACGTACGGACAATTCCCCTCATTACGACAAATTGGAACCCAATTCTCCGTTACGGTACGTGCCGTCCAACAACACATCGAAGCCCTTAAACGCAAAGGAGTCCTAACCGAACATCAACCCAAAACCGCCACCTACCAACTGCCCAATGAATTCCAATACCGCATTCCACTGTTGGGAAGCATTGCAGCTGGTACTCCATTGGAAGCCATCGAACGGACAGACAGCTATGTCGAAATTGGCCCCGATTATTTTGGACCCAACCGTCACCTGTTTGCACTCGAAGTCCACGGAGACAGCATGATCGGCGATGGCATTCGAGAAGGCGACACCGCGATTATTCGCCGCCACACCAGCGTCCCCGACACCGAAACCATTGTCGCAGTACGCGTCGATGCCGACGAATTCACCCTCAAACGATTGGCCTTAGTCGACCAAATGATCGAATTACGACCGTCTAACCCTGCCTATAAACCGTGGCAAGTGGCTATGGAGAGGGTCGAAATTGTCGGGCAGATGATCGGATTAGTAAGGAGACTGTAATGACCAAAATTATTCATAACGCCAACGATTGGATTTGGAACCAAGTCCTATCCCAATTCCCAATTCAATTTGCCACCCAAATGGAAAGCGTCGCAAATCACGCCAAAATTCCATCCGTGAATCCACGGCTCACCCAATTTTTAGGGGGTGGAATTCCCAAGGGGGCCATCACCGAAATTGGTATTCCGGTTGGGTTTTCAGGCCGTAGCATCGTTGCTGACTTTGTGAGTCATGTCACCCAAACCGATCTCTGTTTATGGGTGAATGGCCATTCTGACATGCGGGTCTATCCGCCCGCCTGGATTTCAAGAGGCGTAAATCCGTTAAAGTGGGTGGTCGCTAATTCAGAATCCCCCGTACGCCAACTCAAGGCATCCTTAATGCAACCCATCTTCCAATTGTTGGTATTAGATATGGAATCCCATCAACTATCAGCGGAAGACATCGCATTCATTAGTATGCAAGCGCGGATTCACCGATACGCCGTCATTGTCATTCGGCCCTTCT
>RGUG01000217.1 GCA_010027915.1 bacterium
AGCCACATGCTTGCTATTGCTCCTAATGCCTCTTCTTCAATTAAGGATTTAAAACGCTTGGATCCAATCACATTGGTACGCTCTCCTACCACATACACACGGCCTGCATCCTCGATGGTGAGTGGCTCAATCCCGCTGATGCGCGTGGTGGCCCCCACCGTCGACACCCGGGGCGAAATGCCCTTTAGTTTGCTGGCAATCGCTCGAATGTGAGCGGGGGTGGTACCACAACACCCTCCCGCCACATTCAACCACCCCTGTTGGGCAAATTCGGCCAACGCCAATGACAATTGATCAGGATCTTCCGGATAGATCCCATTGGCATCCGGAATACCCGCATTGGGTGCCACTGCCACTGGACAGCCTGCCAGGCTTGCCAAGGACCGAATGTGATCCCTCATCATCGACGGTCCTGTGGCACAGTTTAACCCGATGTAAAGAGGGGACATGTGTTCAATGGATGTAAGCAAGGCCTCAGTCGTTTGCCCGGCCAACATGGTGCCCATGGTCTCAATGGTACCCGACACAGCCACTGGAATTGGACGTCCCACTTGCCTAAATGCCGCCAGAATACCCGCATACGCTGCTTTTAAATTTAAGGTATCCAAGGCCGTCTCTAACAATAAATAATCCACCCCACCCTCTATTAACGGGATCGCCTGTTGCATGAACTGATCGCGCAAGTCGTCAAATGTGATTCCCCCCGTAACCGACAAGGACTTGGTGGTAGGGCCTATTGCACCTGCAACCCATTTTTTGATTGCATACTCATCTGCCACATTTCGAGCCAACACGGCCGCCTCGTGGTTGATGCGATAGGTGTCGTGTGCCAATCCGAATTCACCCAATACCATGGGAGTTCCCCCAAATGTATTGGTTTCAATGATGTCAGCTCCCGCCTCCAAATAGGCACGGTGAATGCCGGCAATGATATCCGGGCGTGTGATCACCAAGCATTCGTTACACCCATATTGATCGTCCCCACCGAAATCATCCACCCCCAGCTGGGCATCTTGAATACATGTCCCCATTGCCCCGTCCAAAATCAGAATGCGATCCCGCATTGCGTGACCCCACAACGGGTCATTTGTGTGATTCATAACCCCATCCTTTGTTTGTGACACCATTATTCCTTCAGCCTACCGTCAAGCGGGTCAACTGGCAATGCCTGAACCCGCCGCACCCCCACTATACATTTTTGTTAATCAAGGCTTATCAATTACCATTTTTGTCGCTTTTTTTGACTTCACCCCTGATCATCACCCCCCTTTCCTGATCTAAAAAAAGGACGAAGCACGCCCATATCATCCTTTTTTTGAGCCCATCATGCCCACTTGGCACAAAAAACGATAGGATTAGCCCAAACAACTGAATATACCGTATTCAGACACCCCCAGCGAAAGGAGCATGCCAATGATCAACACTGTTTTATCCATGGGCATGCGTCTGGGGTTTATAGGGATTATGATGGCATTCATGACACCTGTGATGGCCGCCCCTTCAAAAGAAATGCTCAGTCGTCATGAAGGGAAAATTAGTGGTTATTACGGGGCGGTGATGGTGGTTACCAAAGAACGAATCGAGTACGACAACGCCACCTTAAGACAACTGGGTATTCAACATCGTATTGGTCCTTCTCAGGCCGTATCGAATCAGACCGTGTACGAAGCCGACGAGGAAGCCCCGGAACCCACCTCCTCGACCCGTTCCAAGCCCACCCTCTCAAAAAGAATCACCATGGCAGAATGGGTGGCCCAGCGTGTGCGAGTGGCTTTGGTGGCCCCCACCGATGACCCCTTTTTGGTGGCCTCTAATTGGGAATAAGGTGCCATGATTGATTTGATTTGTGAGAATGGAGCCACTATACTCCCCTGACATGAGCCTGTTTCGTAATGTATTAATCATGGGGATGGTAGAAGGATTCACCGAGTTTTTGCCGGTATCGTCGACCGGCCACCTGATTGTGGTAGGACACCTCATTCATTTCCCCCCTGATTTTGCCCCTTCATTTGAAATTGGGATTCAAGCGGGGGCCATTTTGGCTGTTTTAGTGCTGGAATGGCGTGTCGTTGCTTCGTTGCTATCCCTTTCATCTATTCGATCCCTTTCTTTTATGCCCTACTTACTGGCTTGTTTGCCCGCCGCTTTGGTGGGTCTTATGGTCCATGATAGGGTCAAGCAGTATTTGTTTTCACCGACTACCGTTGCAATGGCCCTCATAGTAGGGGGGATCGTCATGGCGTGGCTTCATGCCAGACCCAGTCAACCCAATCCTCCTTCCCCACTGGCTCCCCCTCCCTTATCACGGATTACCTGGCCCCAATCCCTCATGGTGGGGGTGGTCCAATGTGCCGCTTTAATACCCGGTATGAGCCGATCCGCATCAGCCATTGTAGGGGGGGTTCTAGCGGGTTTATCATATGAAACATCCGCACGGTTTTCATTTTTGGTAGCGGTCCCATTGATTGTGGCCGCTTCTGCCTATGAATTAAGCAAGGCCACTTTAACAACGGAGGCATGGCAATGGATGGGAATGGGCATACTGGTCTCTTTTTTGACCGGTTTATTGGCCATTCGTATCATGCTAGGTGTGTTGCGTCGATACCGTCTGGGCCCATTTGCCTGGTATCGCATAGGGTTGGGGGGGGCTATTTTATTATGGGTATACT
>RGUG01000218.1 GCA_010027915.1 bacterium
GTGCGCAGATGGGGTTGGAGCGATCGCAGCGTCAACTGATTGAAGGGGGAACGGCAACCCAATGGGCAGGGTATTACGACTGGCATACCGTGCCACTGCAGACATGGGAACGGGTCTTGAGTATCCAGGCCCCACTCAATACCCACGCGATGACGGGCATTGCACCGTCGCAGATCACGGCGTTTCAATCGGCGGATCCGGCCAAGCAGGTCATGATGACCCGTGCCGCCGCGGGCGCGTTGCAATGGACGTCGTGTTTACGGCCCTGTGCGGCGTTGGCCCAAGATGCCAAGATGGATACCCATCAATACGAGCAATTGGTATGGGGGGCGTGTGGGTTAACCCAGGCGGATCCCATCGCCTTTTGGACGGCCCAGCGGGCGATGCAAGCAACCGTTATTGAGCGATTGAAGGGTGCGGATCGTATTCGCTATGTGGGCATTGACACGGATGTCACGTTTTCAACCAAGGGGCGAGTATGGATCAATTCAGACGGACGGCGCAACATGCCCTCTGGCGAAGTGTTTACCGCACCGATTGAAACATCGGTGAATGGGGTGGCCTATTTTGATGTTCCCATTCGATATGGGGGCGACTATTTAGAGGGGGTGCGATTGGAATGGCAAGACGGGACGATTGTCAGGTGGTCGGCCACCCGTGGGGAATCGGCCTTAACGGCCTTAATGACGGTACCCGGGGCACGGATGATGGGGGAAGTGGCGATTGGGTTAAATGAGATGGTGCGTCGTCCCACGGGTACGATTTTATTGGATGAAAAAATGGCGGGAAGCATTCACATGGCCATTGGGGCCAGTTACCCCGAAACGGGTGGGCGTAATGAATCGGCGATTCATTTGGACTTGATTAAAACCATGACAGAAGGCTGTATTGAGGTAGATGGTCAATGCATCTATCGAAACGGGGTGTTTTGTTAAAGGTCAGACATGCTGGGTCAACGGTGGGTCACGAACAAAGAGTCGACACGTGCTAGCGGTGGGTTGATCACAATGCCGCATCCGTAGAAAGGGATGCCCATGGCAAGTATCCATCGTCTGTACTGGACGACCTGGCAGCGGAAAAACCATATTTTCTGTCTGGCTTTCGAGGCTTTTAGGGTTGCCACCCCTCATCTTGATGCCCATGTCCATCACTGGGTTAAACGAGATGGGAATCTGTTTCTTTCCATTCAAGAAAAAAGACCTCCCTCTTCATGAGCTATTTTCTTGTTTTTTTACTTTTATCACTTATTTCGCAGAGGTCTTGAAAAGAGAGTGGCCGAACACGATGGGATGATGGATGGCCATCACACCGGGTCTCTTGAGATGCGTTGGGCCCGGGCACAGCGGGTGCAGTCCTTATAGATGGCGTGGGTATGTTCGTGTGGTGAGGCGATGGTGATACCCAACTCATACGGTTAATCACAGGGAAACGGATGGCAACGAAACCGTCCGGTGTCATTGACTTGATAAGGGGGGATTTCAACAACGGGTGTCGACCCCCTTCCACCTGCCACTACAACCTGATCTTGTTACACGGGATCAGGTGTCAACATGAACTCGACCCGTTAAACCAAGACGGTCAGGGCAATCGAGACGCCGGTGTTCAAACACCAAGAAAAAGGGGGGTAGGCACCCCGTGCGGTGGGTGCACACGGCACAGGGTGCTCTAAAATCCGTCCGTGCCTGCGTCAAGACCCGATGAATCGTCAGGCCCCTTGATGCCGCCATACAGACCCGAGCGTGGAGACCCCAGGGTGGTTTCATAGGGTCAGGGGCAAGGGGGTTGGTTAAGGTGCCAAAGGATGGGGGCTTGGGTTTGCCAGCCGTTGGGCCATTTTTTTAAACATAACCCAATGAAAAGGCATGAACAACACCCAATACACCCTCCCCCACACCCCCAATGGGCGAAACGTGGCGGTTTGAATCAGGTGCGTGTCCGTCAGTTTAAATTCCAACCAAGCATCCCCTGGCAGCTTCATTTCGGCAAACAATAGCAAGCGACCTTCATCGCGATTGGCGTATAACACACGCCAAAAGTCCAAGCTATCCCCCGTATGGATGGTGGTGGCATTGGTACGGCCTCGGCGTAACCCGACCCCCCCGACCAATTTGTCGATCATGCCCCTCAGTTGCCATAAGCGGTTGCCATAATACCACCCATTAACCCCGCCAATTTGCCAGATACGATCGATGGTCAGGTGGCGTTTGGGGGCCAGCACCCGTTGTTGATCGACAAAACATCCCATGGTGGGAACCTCGATAAACTCAGACATTTTGAGCTTACCCTTGAAGCTGACCATGGCATCTTTCCAGCTAGAGGCAATGGCATTCGTTTCAATTTTTTTAAAGGCCAGCACCAATGCCTCTTGGTAGGAAATGGGGGGCGTGCCCAAGCGTTCTTGAAGGGCCAGATTCCGACAGACCACTTCTACGCGCATGCTATTGACCAATGCTTTGGCCAGTTTAAACGAGGTGGCGGTGACAAAATAAAGCCAGTAAGACGACAAGCGGGGGGTCAGTACGGGGACGGTCATAATCCAGCGGCGTAGCCCGCGGACCTTGGCGTAGCCCAATAGCATGTCACGATACGACAAACAGTCGGGTCCTCCGATATCAAAATCCTGGTGATAGGTGTCGTCACGCAACATGCAGCCCATTAAC
>RGUG01000219.1 GCA_010027915.1 bacterium
CGTATCTATCCCTGCTTCCATGCCGCGTTGGATCCACGTGTGGACCCGCGCAATACTTGCGTCCAGCCCAACGGGATCTTCTGCCCAAAACCGCATCGTCTGAATATCATACCAACCAGGCATCCAACGTCCGCCTTGGATCGTGATGCTTCGGTGGTGGGCATGGGGGAAAACCGCCCATACACGCGCCGTTTCTGGAAGCTGTAGTGCGGGCATCGCATCCACAAAATCATGGCCATCGGCACCCAAGCCATGCAGCCAAATAATCATCGCATCTGCAGGCGCAGCACCTATCTGTAGTTGTACAGCATCATGCATCGGTTACTCCTAGTTCTCTGATCCGCACGGGGGTATACTAGGCATATTAACATAGGGGAGTGTGCGGCAGTGCGCGTAGGTCGTTGGTTCTACTGGATCGGGATTACCTGGCTCTGTGGTTGCGGCCAGGCGGGCCCCCTCTATTTGCCCGAGCGTACCGTTCCTTCCCAGTCCGTGCAGGCATCCAATGACTCCGTTTCACTGTAACGCCGAAGGGACCTGGTGTATTGCCTCCATCCCACTTCCTACCATCGTGGGGGAATATGGAACGCCCTGTTACATCTATGCGGGCCAAGCCTTACTCGAAGCCTGGGATGCGTTCACCTCTGCTTTTGACACCACCCCCCATCAGATCTGCTATGCCGTGAAGGCCAACAGCAACCTTGCTTTACTGCGCCGGCTCACAGCCCTGGGCGCAGGTTTTGATATTGTTTCTGGTGGAGAGCTCTACCGGGTCTTACTTGCGGGTGCCGACCCCCAGCGGATTGTGTTCTCTGGCGTTGGCAAATCCCCCGAAGAAATTCGCATGGCATTGACGGCAGGCATTGGGTGCTTCAATGTGGAGTCAGAACAAGAACTCAATCAGATTCATACGATCGCCGCGCAGCTCCAACGCATCGCCCCCATTGCGCTGCGGATCAATCCCGACATCTCTATCGCATCGCATCCCTATATTGCCACCGGCGCTGCCACACACAAATTTGGGATCCCTTTGGCGCAAGCAAAGCAGATCTATGAAGAGACGGCCCGTTGGCCTTGGCTCTCCTTTGAGGGGGTCGCTTGCCATATTGGCTCTCAGATCACTGAATTGGCCCCCCTGCATTCCGCGCTCTCGGCCTTGTGCACGTTCATTCGCGCGCTCCCTCCCGAGGTGAACCTCACCCATGTCAACGTCGGTGGCGGGTTAGGGATCGCCTATACCCCAGAGACGATCGTACCTTCTCCACAGGACTGGGTGCAGGCGATCTGTGATGCCTGCGCGCCCTTAGATCTGCCCATTTATTTTGAACCCGGTCGCGCGCTGGTCGCGGATATGGGGGTGTTAGTCACGCAGATCCGCTATCTTAAGCAGACGCCTAAAAAATCTTTTTGTATCGTGGATGCTGGCATGAATGACTGCATCCGTCCGGCATTATATGCAGCTTGGCATACCATCACCCCGGCCTGCACACGCACCACCCCACCAGTAACGTATGATGTGGTCGGGCCCATTTGCGAGAGCAGTGACTATCTCGGTAAAGATCGGACACTTTCGGTGGAAACGGGCGATTTTCTCTGTGTGTGGCAGGTAGGTGCTTATGGTTTCAGCATGAGTAGCCAATATAATAGTCGACCACGGGGAGCGGAAGTCTGGGTGGAAGATGGCCAGATCACCTGCATTCGCCGACGGGAGTCGGTTGAAGATCTTGTAGCGCTAGAATTATAGGGTGAACCATGGATACAATGATTCAGTTCAGCAAAATGCATGGCACTGGCAACGATTTTATCGTGATCGATGGGGTGACCCAGCATATCCACCTCACCCGTAAACTGATCCAACGTTTAGCCCATCGTCAGTATGGGATTGGAGCCGATCAGATCTTACTCCTCGAGCCGCCGGCGGATCGCGAAGCAGACTTTCTTTATCGGATCTTCAACCCAGATGGTACAGAAGTTGCCCAATGTGGCAACGGGGCGCGTTGTATCGCGCGTTTTGTGTATGACTTGGGGCTGAGTCAACGAGAAACGATCTGTTTTGAGACATTAGCGGGTCATCTCTGGGTGCGACGCGGAGAGGGCGACCAGATGGTCGTGACCATGGGGGTCCCGAGCTTCCAGCCAGAGGCCATTCCGATCAGCGCGAGCCCCATGGACAATGGGTTGTATTTACTGCCCCTGCCCACGCCGATGCCTGGCGTTGCTGTCTCGATCGGCAACCCACATTGTGTGATTACGACCCCACAGATCCAGCGGATCCCACTGGGACGTTGGGCCCAGCGTTTACAAGAGCAGGGGTTGTTCCCGGAGGGGGTGAACCTCACGGTGATGCAGGTTTTGGCACGTAACCATATTCGGATCCGCACCCATGAACGCGGGGCAGGCGAGACTCTTTCGTGTGGATCTGCGGCCTGCGCATCCGTGATTGCGGGCATTCGGACACAAGCGCTGAATAGTACGGTTCGGGTGGAAACTCCGGGCGGTCCAGTTTCCATCGAGTGGCCAGATCCCAGGGGACCTGTCTATCTTTCGGGACCTACAGCCCATGTATTTCGCGGATATTTTAGTCTACACCTAAGTAATGAATCCATTGCGATTACTGCGACATAGAGGCGGAGCACCATG
>RGUG01000220.1 GCA_010027915.1 bacterium
GTATTTTTTGGGTGGGGTGGCCCCTTTTTTTCGCTCGGTTCAAACCCGACTGCAAACGTCTGCGTATCGACGCTTTTTAAATATTCGGTATGATTTTGACGACCTGATCCAGCAAACCTCACGGGAATTGGTGAAGGCGACCACCCGTGAAGAGGTGCTGCGGGCCATTTATCAGTTGCAAACAAACCTTGATATTTCGGATTCACATGCCATTGTTCGCACGGATGACGGGGCGTTTGAGTGCCTGCATATTACACCCGTGACGCAATTGAGGGTTCCGGATGTGCTCATGACACTACCCATTGACCATGACCTGATCCGGTTGTTGCCCCATCAGGCGGTGATGGATAGTCGCCGCTTGGATCAGGTATTACAAGACTGGATACGCCAACTCACCCATCGTCGTCGTACCTTGGTGTTGGCTATTCATGCGTTTAATCATTTAGAAGCGGTGTTTTTGTTGGGGCCTAAATTATCAGAAGAAGCCTACACCAAAAAAGATGAGGCCCTGTTTCATATTGTGTTGAATCATGCGACGACGGTGGTGGAGCGTATTGAAAAAACCACCGTGACCCAACGATTGATGACCGAACTAGAAGAAAGCAACGCCCAATTAGAAGTCAAAGCCACGGCGGCCATCGAATTGGCCAAGCAACATTTTCATCAGGCGGCCATGGCGTCGTTATCGGCGGGTATTGCCCATGAAATTCGTAACCCCATGGCGGCCATTTTGGGTTCGTCCGAACACTTGGCGTTGTCCTTGGGGGCCATGCAAGATGATGTGCTGACTCGGCCCCGGCGGATGACCCCTGATCCGCTCATCAAGCCGTCGTCTGATTGGTTGGTGCCACTTACACTTGGCGATGTGATCCCAGACGTGGGGGGGGATGAGTCGGCGGCGCATGCCTGGTATCATTTTTTGGTAGCCCATGACTGGGTCGATGATCGGGGAATGATTCGGGCTCATTTTGATAAGGCATTGCCGCTCTTAACCGATGACTGTCCCGATGGATTACGGCCTTATCGCCCTGCGATTCAACTTCGATTGCGTTGGATTCATGCCATGGGTCTCATCAGTCAGTTTTTAACGGTGGTGTCAGTACAAATCCCTCGTATTTTGGCCATTACCGATACCATGATGAAGTATGGGGTATCGGGTGGGGGAATCCATCGGTATACATTTGCCAAATTAGATGGCATTGATAACGAGCTATCGAGTGGGTTGTTTCAGGTATTAATCGACAACGGTTACATCGATTCAAATGGGTGTGGTTTGGCCCGTCTGCATGATGCCCATGACGATCTCTTGGCGACTATTGCGGCGTATTTGCCCGATTCATTACAACATCACGCGGTATCGTTGGCGGCATGGCTTCATCATATTCCGGGTGGGTGTAAACGTCCGGTGGACTTGGGTCAATTATTGACCCAAACGGTTGAAATGTTGGCAGGAGAATGCAGCAAAAAAGGCATACGACTCCATTCCATTGACCCATTGCAGACGGTTTGGGTGCTTGGAGATGAGCATCGTTTGCAGCAGGCCTTTTTAAATTTATTATTAAACGCCAAGCAAAGCATGGAAAAGAAACCATCCCCTTTGTCTGGACACCGGCTGGGAATTGAGTTGCAGGCAACCCCAGATGATCGGGTGTTGGTTGCCGTATCCGATACGGGAGGTGGGATGACCCCCGATCAACAAGAAAAGATATTTGATCCTTTTTTTACGACCAAGTCGGGTGCCAAATCTCACAATATTGGGTTGGGGCTGTCCATCGTTAAAGAGGTGATTCTGAATCATGACGGCTCTATTGCGGTGTCATCGTCATTACAAGAGGGAACCAGGTTTTCGGTGTCATTGCCGATGTGGCATGGTTCATAACGTGTGAAGATCCTGCTGTGCCAACACGGGCCCTGCGATGGTGTGAGAGGGTCTGTGATGCGAGTGAGCCTTCCTTAACCCATCGCAAATGATGGGGCATATCACATAAGGGGGGGCATGTGGCAAGATGGCAAATGGGGTTAAGGATAAATCACTCAATGGCATAATGCGGCCATTAGGGTGTTTGTTTACACGGGTGTGTGGGGCACTTAGAGGGGGCTGTCATGTTGCCATACGACCCATTTTTTTGTGGGTCATGATGGCCAATATACCCAATATCATCATTATTTCTTTTTTGTGGCACCGGTTATATTGATAACACTACTTTTTATAACACGAGGTCTTGTATACTACCGTCTCCTACATCTCAATTACTACCAACTAGCTGTTTTGCAATCAGTCGCCATCTCTGTGCGGTGGCTGGGGCTTTATCCCAACTCCGTCTTTCTATATGGTGTCGTCACGAGATAAGTTAAAAACATGTCTCATCCAATTAAAAAAGGAGGAATCGATGGGAACATTGGCACATCGACGGCATGACATTTCAGATTGAACCTGGGAGATAGTGAAGGATCGACTACCTGGGCGAGAGGGTATTGGGTGAGGCAGGGCGAGGGACAATCGGTTGTGTTTGAATGCCGTATGTTGGATGTTGAGAACGGGATCCCCGCGGCGTGATGTACCGCCAGACGATGGAGACTGGAAAAACACCCATCGCCGGTTTTGTCGTTGGCGAGAT
>RGUG01000023.1 GCA_010027915.1 bacterium
CCCCGGTTGCTGAGTTGGTTCATGACATGATGGGGTCGTTGTCTCACGTGAAACAATTTTTAGGTGCCGCTAAGCATTGGGTATCTGAGGTTATTCCCATTGTAGACCGTCGGGTCTAACTTAAAACGGTGTCAACCAGAGTTGTAACACGATGCAAGGGTTGTCTCGTTGGTTTTAATTAAGGATGGATCAACCCCAATGGGTGTCGCCTGTATCATTCTTTTTTAATATTTTATTTTCAGCCTATCGTTACGGTCTTTTTACCTTACCTCTATTCATTTTTTAATGGGGGTCACCTTTGTATCGACTCATGGTTTCCCAATTGTTTATTTTCATGACGTGGGCTATGATTTCGACATGCCATGTATTATTTACTCTGTTGTGAACCAAAAAGGAGGGGTTGGAAAAACCACTACGGCCATTAATATGGCATCGTACATGAGTGAGTTTGGACATAAAGTCCTGCTGGTGGATTTGGATTCACAGGGTAATGCCACTTCTGGTATTGGCATGAAGGTGGATCAAATTAACAAAGGGTTGTATGACCTCCTGGTTGGAACCGCCGGTGTGGAAGAAGTCTTGTGTCCCACCCCTTTTGATCAGTTGCATTTATTACCCAGTACCCGGGACCTGGCGGGGGCCGAGGTTGAAATGGTGTCGTTTGATTCACGTGAAACCATTTTGAAACAAGTGTTGGCCCCTCTTTGTCCTTTTTATGATTTTATTATTATTGATTGTCCGCCATCATTGGGGTTGCTTACACTTAATGCATTGGTGGCCACTCATCGCACGTTGATTCCGGTCCAATGTGAATATTTTGCGTTGGAGGGTATTGCCGGGTTGTTAAATACCCTTACCATTGTGAAGGATACCTTTAATCCTGACTTGGAAATAGCGGGTATTTTGCTGACAATGTATGACAAGCGAACCGCATTGAATCGTCAGGTGGCGGAAAATGTTCGTCGTTTTTTCAAAGACTTGATTTTTGAAACCATCATTCCACGTAATGTTCGGTTATCGGAGGCACCCAGTCACGGGTTGCCGATATCTTTGTATAAAAGAAATTCTCGGGGTGCCATTGCGTACCTTAATTTTGCACGGGAGGTTTGTCGTCGTGTCTAAAGATAATCCACGGTTGGGTAAGGGACTCGAGGCCTTGATTCCTCGGTCATTGTTTTCATCGGGTCGAACCATTGTGTCCATCCCGATTGGCTTGATTGTACCCAATCGGTTTCAGCCCAGAAAAACATTTTCGGAAGAATCCATGCGGAGTTTGGTGGCCTCGATTAAGACGTATGGTCTTAACCAACCCATTTTGGTACGCAAACAGCACGATCAGTATGAACTCATTGCCGGTGAGCGTCGCTACCGGGCCTGTGTGGAGGCGGGACTTGAAACCATTAGCGCGATCGTTAAAAACGCCACGGATCAAGAATCGTTGCAATTGGCGTTGATTGAGAATTTGGAGCGGCATGACTTGAATCCGATGGAGATTGCATGGGGGTATCAGCGTCTGATTGATGAGTTTTCGTTTACCCACCAGATGATCAGTGAATTTTTTTGTAAAAGTCGCAGTGCGGTATCGAATACCCTTCGTCTGTTAAATCTTCCGGCGTTGGTGCAAAAAATGGTGGAGCAGGGTGATATTAGCGAGGGTCATGCCCGCAGTTTATTGGCCTTGGCAACGGATGAAGATATGGTATTTTTGGCTGAAAAAATCAAGGCCGAATCGTTAAACGTGCGTCAAATTGAGTCGGTGGTTTCTGACTTAAAGAAAAAGCCCCACCCCACCCAATCCCCCATCCAACTGCCATTGTTTGAAACGCTTGAGCGAGAATTGGGGCAGAAATTTAACTCGAAGGTGTCGATATCCGGTGGTGAAAACCGTGGCAAAATCACGTTCCATTACCAATCCAGTGCCCATTTGGAAGCATTGCTTACGATTTTATCCAAAATGGGGTGATCCATTAAGACATCTGTTTTGGGGGTTGATGTCGGATGTTGTGTTCTGAATCGTCGGGGTGTGGTGTTCGTACACGTTGGGGCCAACCTGAGTTGGGTTTGAGTTGAGTGATTGACTCGTTCTTATAGGAATTCGGCTTGTCATCCATCAATTGATTTGATAGTCTTTTTATCTCATTCTTTCCTTTTTTTATCTTCCTTTATACAGCCATTTGACCTGATATGGCTGAGAATGGTGTCTATGTTCGGCTCATCTCTGTATCCATCTCCATCTTCTTGTCCCAGGGTGCTTAAAGTAAAGCTAAGACCCGATATTGTACGGACTGATTCTATTGCTTTCGGATTAATCGCAATGGTTCCTCAGAAGCAGACACCGACTCCGGTGTCATGGCTCCGGCGCAAGCAGATCGAAGAGATGCTAATGAATCAAGGCGATGGGGAATTACGCAAGCTGACGGAATCCGAGCAAGCGGTGGCGGTGGTATGTGCATTGGCGAGGCATTGCCGCCCGTACTATGTTCAACCCGTTAGTAACCTATTACATGTCTTCAGTAATACCGTTATGTGGGACTTGTATTCTTTTTTGACTGGTCTTTCATCCGATCATGGGCGTCAATCTGGTTGGTCTTCTTTGTCTCATGCATTGCAATCTCGATATGGGAATAAAGGCCACGCCAGTATTCGGGATTGGTTGGTTGGGCATGTGTGGATGAATGTGGCGTATTATTTTAACGACGATGGACAAGAATTTGTGGCAAAGAAGATTTATGATGAACTGAAATGCTTACAATCTGGACAATTCGGGGGTGGCGATTATTGCATCTACAAGCCGGCACGTGTTGACTCTAATGGTGTGTCTAATGATCAAACCCATATTTATTTTGGGTCAACCCATGTGATGTATGGCGGGGATCATAGCCGATTGGGATTCGGTTCAGCCGGTTCGATTCGAGCTGGTGAGGCGGTGTATTCTGATGACACGGGTTCGAATCAGGGGGTGGCTGAGGTTGCCCTTAAATCCTTAGAGTTGTGTGGTGGCGACCGGTTGGGGCGACTTGCAACTCAATATCGTATGCGTCAAGCTACTTATAAAGGGTTGCTCATGGAGTGGTCAGCCCATTATATGCCGCATGAACAAGTGGTGCGTATGGATGATTTGTTTCTTTATAGGAAAGAAGTCAACGGGCGTTCCGTAGATAAAGCCAAGTTATTGTTGCCACGTTGTCATGATGTGGGGCACCGGAATGATCTTACACAAAACAGAGAATGGTATCTGAGCGAGATAAAGGGGGTATTGCAAGCGGTGAAGCAGATGCATTTCTATGGCTGGGCACATGGGGATATTAAGTTTGGCAATATGTTGCGCGACACCCAAGACGGGGTCGACCGATTGGTACTTTCTGATTTTGATTGCATGACCCCATTAGTAAGCCCAGCCAAACTTTCTACTTATCTCTCGCCATTGATTAGCCATGTTCGTGGAACGGCCGAGCAATTGGATGTTTTTCAGTTGGCCTTGGTACTGGCTCAGATTGTGAACCCCCAATTCGATATTGAGCGTTTTGTGTACAGAGCTGTTAAAATGACCCCTGATGACTATCGTGGTTTTCTTGACTCCTTAGATCCCGACTTGTTGTTTTTGAAACCGGCTTTGTCGGTTTCAAGCTCATCTCCTTGTACCATTGATCAACTCATTCAGGACTTTAACAACTGGTATGCCACGCAAGACTCAACATCTGTTCAAAAAGAGTTACAGTCCACCTCTTCTACGGATTGTTCAAATGCATCAACCGTTTCTTCTCGGTCCTCATCTGGGGAGCCTGCTAAGCTGTCTTCTTCTTTAGTAAGCGATGTGAGCAGTCGTCAGGGGCTTGCACCTTCTCCGGCTCCGGTTTATCCCCCTCCGGCTCAGGCTTATCCCCCTCCGGCTCAGGCTTATCCCCCTCCGGCTCAGGCTCCGGCTTATGGGGCTCAGGTTTATTCTGCTCCAGCTCCGGTTTATTCTGCTCCAGCTCCGGTTTATTCTGCTCCAGCTCCGGTTTACACTCAGGCTCAATCTTATGGGGTCTCGCTTTACACTCCGGCTCAGGCTCCGGCTTATGGGGCTCAGGTTTATTCTGCTCCAGTTCAGTCTTATGGGGCTCCGGTTTATTCTGTTCCAGCTCCGGTTTATTCTGTTCCAGTTCAGTCTTATGGGGCTCCGGCTCAGTTTTATTCTGCTCCAGCTCCGGTTTATTATGCCCCGGCTTATTCTACTCCGGTTCAGTCTTATGGGGCTCAGGTCTATTCCCCTCCGGCTCCGGCTTATTTTGCCCCAGCTCAGATTTATTCTGCTCCGGTTCAGTCTTATGGGGCTCCGGTTTATCCCCCTTCGGCTCCTACTTATTATGCCCCAGCTCAGGTTTGGATTCGTTGATCATCATGCATCCGGTTCACCCACTCCATGCCCCGTTAGAGGCCCCGCCTTTGGGACCGCTTAGTGTGCCGTGTGAGTGTGGGGTATTGTGTGGGCATGGGTTGGGTATGCTCCAGCCAGCCCAGCCACTTTCGGTCCATGAGGGCCTAGACTATCTACACGGCTGGTTGCCTCCCATCTTAACGACCCAGGGTTTGGTTGGGGTCGTGGGGTCCGATACCCGCCCTGTTCCTGGTACCATTCAGTATGAACAGTTGTGGTGGCAGTAGGCGGTGGTTGTGTTTTTGTTCCCTTTAGGGCAAAATGCCGTCTCGTTTTGACGGTTCGTTACGCCGATGTAGCTCAGTTGGTAGAGCAACTCATTCGTAATGAGTAGGTCGTGGGTTCAAGTCCCATTGTCGGCTCCAATTTAATATCGGGTGAGGTGGCATTTGCATCACAATCGGTGGTTTATGTTCGGTTTGTTGATGGGCCCCTTTGTTCTCATGGTCTTGGTGGTGTGTATGGTGGTGACATTGGGGTGGGCCGCATGGCCGTCAGTGGCGGAGGTTGGGCTTGGGTTTTATGTCACGGATGTTTGGGACCCGGTTCATGATGTCTATGGAGGGGCGGTCTTTATTTGGGGGAGCCTGCTTACCACCGGATTGGCCATTCTTTTGGCGGCCCCTGTCTCATTTGCCATTGCCTTGTTTACGGGGTATTACTTTTGTAATGGGGTCTTGGCCTTGGTTGCCCAATGGGTCTTGGATTTATTGGCCAGTGTACCATCGGTTATTTTTGGGTTTTGGGGGTTGATGGTATTGGTCCCCATGATCCGATTGATGGAAACCCACTTGGGTGTGCCACCCTATGGGGTGGGGTTGTTTTCTGCGGCCATGGTACTGGCCTTTATGATGATGCCACTCATGGCCTCTTTGTTGCGGGATATTATACTCACCGTTCCGGCTGATTTGAAAGAAGGGGCCCTGGCTTTGGGTGCCACCTCTTTTGAGGTGGTTAAGCATGTGGTGTGGCCCCATACCCTACCGGGGATGGTGTCGGCTATTATGTTGGGTGTGGGTCGTGCCATTGGTGAAACCATGGCGGTGACCATGGTCATTGGCAACGCCAATCATTGGCCCACCCATTTGTTTGACCCTAGCAATACCATCGCCAGTTTGATTGCCAGTGATTTTGGGGAAACCTCTGACCCACTTGTGATTTCGCATTTGATTCATTTGGGGTTGGTATTATTGTTGCTCAGTTTGGTGACAGGCTTTTTGGGCCGACGATTGGTGAGAATAACCCGTGCGTGATGATCGGTTGTTCCAACGCATTCTGATCGATCGTACGGTCAAAGGGCTCTTGATTGGGGTGGCCCTGATCGTGGCGTTGGTTCTGATAAGCATCATATGGTTTGTGGCCAGTCGGGGGATTGGGGCCATTAATTGGACCTTTTTAACCTCCTTGCAAGGTTCGCCGGGTGCCTCAAACGTGGGGATTGTCAATGCCATCTTAGGAACCATTATGGTGGCAGGGTTGACCACGCTGGTGGTGATTCCGTTTGGTATTTGGTGTGGGATTGCCATGGCGGAATACCCTCATCATCCATTGATTAGATGGGCAATGATGGGTATTGATGCCCTGCAATCCATTCCGTCCATCCTCTTTGGTATTTTGGCCTATTTATGGATCGTGGTGCCGATGGGCCACTTTTCGTCGTTATCGGGTAGTGTGGCGTTGGCCTTTATCATGTTGCCGATGGTGGTACGCTCCGTTGAGGAATCGGTCAAACAGGTTCCCCTGACCCTTCGGGAAGCCTCGCTGGCATTGGGGGTGTCGCCCACTCGAACCATCATAAAAGTGGTCATTCCCTGTGGGTTAAATGGCATTGTGACCGGTGCCTTGTTGGGCCTGGGTCGCATTGTGGGAGAAACCGCCCCCTTGTTGTTTACGGCATTTGGTAGTCCTTTTTTGGTTGCATCGGTGTTAGAGCCGGTGCAAACCATGCCCTTGCTTATTTATAATTATGCCACCAGTCCTTATCCCGATTGGCAACAAATGGGATGGGGGGCCTCCTTTATCTTGTTGGTGTTTTGTTTTATCCTTGGCTTGGTAACCCGTTTTTTGGTAAGAAAATGAAGGCAACATGACGACCACATTTGATGTATCGCAGTTGAGGGTTCGGATTGGGAAGGAATCCATCATTAAGGGCATTTCAATGTCTTTTTTCCCCCATACCGTGACCAGTATTATGGGGCCTTCAGGGTGTGGCAAGACCACTTTTATCCGATGCATGAATCGCTTGCATGAATTGGTACCCAATATTCAGGTAGACGGTACCATTTCTTTGTTTAATCAAGATATTTTTTCGGTTAATCCCATGTTGATTCGTCGGCAAGTTGGCATGGTGTTTCAGCGTCCCAATCCGTTTCCTACCATGAGTATTTTTGACAACGTGGTGGCCGGGTATCGGCTCAATGGGTTGCCCTTGTCCAAGGCAGAGGCCTTGCGGATTGTGGAGTTGTCCCTTCACAAGGCAGGGTTGTGGCAAGAAGTCAAAGATGTGTTGCACCGAAAAGGGGCCTTTTTATCCGGTGGGCAACAGCAACGACTCTGTATAGCCCGTGCACTGGCCATGGACCCCAGTGTGTTGTTGCTCGATGAGCCCACCTCGGCATTGGATCCCAACTCCACCGCCCATATTGAAGATCTGATCGCCGAGCTTAAAGAATCGGTCAGTATTATTATGGTCACCCATAATATTGGACAAGCGTCCCGAGTGTCGGATTACACGGCCTTTTTTTTGGGTGGTGAGTTGATTGAATATGGGACCACGCAAAAATTATTTACGGTTCCCGATGATTCCCGTACCGAAGAATACTTATCCCGAAAGTTTGGGTCGTAATGCATTGGCGTGACATTCGATGGGCTTTTCCCCTTATGACCGGTACGACCATGGCGTTGGTGCTGGGGTTGGGTATGGCGTGGTGGGGCATGAACCAGATGGCCAATCGTGAGCTGGTGGCCAAGTTGGAGCGAGAAGGGGTGTTGATTGAACAGTGGTTAGGGTCGGTTCGAGAATGGCCCAGTACCCACCCGTCAACAGGTGGTCAGGTATTGCCCGACAGCCTTCAAGGGGTGGCCCGCCGATTGGGGGATGAATGGGTGGTCTTTACACCCGATGGCACATTGAGGATGGCCTCGTACCCGTCACCCAATGCCATGGTGGCCATGAATCGGACCGAAGTCTCGGCGGCTTTGTCTGGACGGGTGGGGGTCGCCCAACGGTTTCACCCTCGCTTTAATACCGAGGTGGTGACGGTTGTCCTTCCCTTGTTTGAAAAAGGGATCGTGGTGGCTTTGCTTCAGCTGACCGCCCCCCTAGGCCAAGCCGGTGAGGTGGCACTTAACAGTTGGTGGCCATTGGCTTGGGTGTGCCTTGCCAGTTGGGTGTGTTTGATGGGAGGGATTCTGTGGCGAACCGTTCGGTTACGGGACGAATTGACCCGATTCTCGAGGTCTATTCAGCAGTGGGACCCCGAAACCAATCCGCCGTTTCAACCCCCTCGATTGACGATGCTTTGGGACATTTATCGTGCTTGTCAGGTTCAGTTTGACCGGGTATTTCAATCTCAGCAAACACGTCAACAGGCCCATATGGAACGCCAAGCCATGGTCAATCATCTGTCTGATGGGCTGGTGGTCTTGGATGCCCAAGAAACCATTTTGTCTGCCAACCCCAGTGCCATGAGGTTTTTGAGGTTGTCTCCGTCGTCGTTGGGGGTCTCCCTTTCGTCTCAAGTCAGACACAGTCAGTTGATGGCGGTGGTACGAAAGGGGCTTTCGAGGGCATCTTATGAAGCCGATCAAGTGGTGTTTCGGGATCGAGAGGACGCCTATTTTCAGGTGGAATGCATCCCAATTTTAGATGATCATCAGTTACCCACTGATCGTACCATTCTATTGTTGCGGCATGTGACCGACGCCATTGAATCGGAGTTGGCCCAACATCGCCTGATTGTCAATGTGTCGCATCGCATGAAAGGCCCGTTAAATCGGTTAACCGATGCAACGGCGATGATCCCTGCCACAGCCAGTAGTGGGTACGGCATGGCCATTAAGGCCATTCGCACCATGTTGTCTGACTTGGTTTATTTAACCCGTCTGAAACATACCATCACCTTGCAACAATTGTCCCTGCAAACGGAATCATTACCTGAATTGGTGGGTGAGGTGGTCGATATTTTAAAAGAAAGTGCCGATGACAAAGGGGTCACCGTTCAACTGGTGGCCGATTCGGTGTCGGCCTACATCAATCGGTCTAGCTTGTCCCAGGCGGTGTTGCAGTTGTTAAAAAATGCCATTTCGTATTCCCCCAAAGATGGGCTGGTCACCGTCAAAGTGTGGGGGGATCCCCTGCCGACGATTCTGATCCAAGATGAGGGGATTGGAATTCCCAGCGAAAGCTTACCCCATTTATTTGAGCCCTTCTTTAGAATCAATTCCCCGGTGCACGACTCGGTGGAAGGGGGGGGATTGGGATTGACCATTGTCAAGTCGATTGTGGATGCCCATGAGGGGGTTATTGAGGTGGTGAGTGAATTTGGCAAAGGGACCGTGGTGACGGTTCGGTTGCCAAAAGAAAAAGGAGGCCTCCATGTCTTATCGCATGAACAAAGAAATTGAGTATCTAAAACGGGTGTTCTTATCGGTCAGCACGTTGGTTGAAGAAAACGTGGCCATTGCCTTTGATTCGTTTGTGACCATGAACCCAGAAAAAGCACGGTTGGCCATTCAAAATGATGCGGATATTAACCGAGAAGAAATGGATGTGGAAGAAGAGTGCCTCAAAATATTGGCCCTTCATCAGCCGGTGGCATCTGAATTACGCTATATTGTGTCGGTATTAAAAATTAATTCAACCTTGGAACGTATTGGGGATTTAGCGGTGAGTGTGGCCAAAAAATCACAATGGGTTATGGATGCTCCCCCACCCTTGGCATCGTGGGACATTGCGTTTCAACCCATGATGGATGGGGTTCGGTT
This sequence comes from bacterium, assembly GCA_010027915.1. The sequence goes on from RGUG01000023.1 coordinate 9,407, forward strand.
GATGTTAAAAAACAGCTTGGATTCCTTGATCAATGTGGATGTTGGCTTGGCCCGTGAGGTGTGTCGCATGGACGATGACATTGATGAGCAAAAACAAGTGGCCCACCGGCGATTGGTTCAGTTGTTAACCGAATCAAAAGCGGATGTGGGGGTCATCTTGCATGTGATGTCCATTATTCGTCATGTCGAACGAATGGCTGATCATGCCGCCCACATTGCCCAAGTGGTGATTTATTTGGGTGAAGGGGCCATTATTCGGCATCAACGCATTTAAAAGGGTGTCATGCCCTGCGATAGATTGGTCGGCGATGTGATGGCTGGGGCTATTTGACGAAGTGTCACTTTCCACCTAGAATCGTCACGCTTGTATAAGCATCGGGGCGTAGCGCAGCCTGGTAGCGCACCTGTTTTGGGAACAGGGGGTCGCTGGTTCAAATCCAGTCGCCCCGACCACTCTTCTAGTAAAGGGTTCTATGAGCACTTACCCCGATATGGTTGACCCGTTGTCTTTTTCTCACGTGGCGACGTCTTGTCTCAAACGTCGGGGTGCCCGATTGACCAAACCCCGTTTGGCCATTATTGCCTTGTTATCATCCCATTCAACGCCATTGTCGGCGTATGACTTGGTGGCCCTTTCGCCCCCCACTGTGTCGTTGGATCATGTCACGGTTTATCGTACGTTGTCGTTGTTAGAATCGGACCAGTTGATTCATCGGGTGGGGACAACAGGTAAGTTTATCCGATGTTCTCATCTTCAAGATGCTCATGAACCCCATTACATGGTGACGTGTACCCATTGTGGCCAGGTGTCGGAATTGCCGAGTGCCCCGCGGGTGGAGCATGTTGTCCCTCCGACGGGGTATCAGATTTCAGGGTATCACTTGTCTTTTTCGGGGCAATGCCCTGATTGTCGGGCTCACGCATGGGCGTGATTTCATTCCAGTCTTTGACTTATACCATCGGGGCCAGAACCCTCTTTGACTCGGTGTCACTCACCTTGCCTTGTGACCAAAAAATGGGGGTGATGGGTCGCAATGGATCGGGTAAAACCACCTTGTTGCGCTTGATTCAACGAGAACTTACCCCCGATTCGGGTCGGGTGGTCATCAGTCGAGGGGTTCGGTTGGGCATCATGACCCAACACGAATCGTATCAGCCGACGGATTGTGTCGGGGATTGGATTGAACAACAGGCCAAGGTATCGTCGTGGGATGTGGCCAAATGGGCCGCCCCTATGGGGTTGGGTGATGCCCAGCTCAACGGATCGTTTGAGGCATTATCGGGTGGGGTTCGTATGCGGGCCAAGTGTGTGGCGTTGTTGGCCCAACAACCGGATTTTATTTTATTAGACGAACCCACTAATTTTTTGGATCTACCCACCTTGGTGGCCTTTGTCCGATTGTTATCGTCTTATGAGGGGGGGGTGTTGTTGGTATCCCACGATCGGACGATCTTAAACCAACTGTGTACCCACACCTTGGAAGTAGCCCAAGGTCAATTGACCCTTTATCCGGGTCCGGTCGATGAGTATGTGGCGTTTCAAGCCCAGCAACGCGATATTGTGGCGGCTACCAATCGCAACATTGAACGAAAACAAGTGCAACTTGAACGGTTTATTTCTCGGTTTCGTGCCAAAGCCTCCAAAGCCAGCCAGGCCCAATCCAAGATCAAGCAATTGGCCAAGTTACAACCCATCACCCTGCCCCAAGAGGGTCGCCAGGTTCGCTTGACTTTTCCTGCGATGACGGTCACCAAAGGCACGGCCTTGCGCATGGAAGGCTTAACCATTGGGTACGATGGGGTGCCCCTAGCCGGCCCCCTTACCTGGGGGATTGAACGGGGTGAACGGGTGGCCATTGTTGGCGGAAATGGGCAAGGCAAAACCACGTT
>RGUG01000221.1 GCA_010027915.1 bacterium
TGGCCCCATGGGTGGCCTTGAGGTCCATCCCAGCATGAACCATCATCCCACTGCTGTTACCAAACCGGTCGGTGGTTCCCGTCATCGTGTTCGCCTCTAAAGTGATCGGTCCTTGGGCCGCCAGCTCATCGCGCGTACCCTGACCAATGTACAGGGTGGGCACCAGTACGGACTGCCCCTTCACGGTTTGCTCGACCAGCCACAAGATGTCACGGTCCAACTGGGCCACTTGATCGGCGGATAATGCCTGGCCGATGCTCAGCCCCATTTGGGCTTGTACACTCACCGCATTGTCCATCAACCGACGGGTTTGCTCATTGTCCGATTGACCGGCAATAAACCGGCGACCCGTTTGCTCAAACACCATGCGCTGAATGGCGGTGTTGTCGGCATAGGTATCGCCCGCCAACGCATACGATTGCCCGGATGAGAGTTGCTCGAGTAAATACGAACTGCCCACATAATCATTACAATCCACCGGCATGGCGGTGGATTGTAACACCGTATACTGATTGTGAAGGGGCCCCGTGACCGGTTTGGCTTGGGTCAGCGACACGATACGATCCAGGGTCCAGGTCCCCACGTCCTGAAGGGCGGCCCGGTCAAACCGGGTGTCAAACAAATCGGATACATGGGCCACTGGGCGAGGCTCCGACGACCGAGCGGTCGGTTCAGATAAACCATCCGGGCCGGCCACCCCCGCAGGGTCCGATGGGGCAACCCAGGCCAACCCATCCACCGGCATGCCCCTATAGGTCAATACCGTGGGGGCCACCGTTTTGAGTTGGGTTGATGCTTCCACGAGCGTGTCAACCCCGGACCCACTCCCCAATGGGGTCAAGGTCGCCTTGGGTGCTACCTGCCCATCCCCATTTCGAAACGTGGCCAAGCCGTCTAAGTGCAGGCGATTGGCATAGACCATGCCCGTCTCTTTGCCATATTGACGGATCGTTTGATTGGTAAACCAATAATAACGCGCCTCATCTCTGGTACCCCAGCATGAACCAAGATTCAAAAACCCACACGAGTAATTGTGTGCTACTTGTTCGGTGTATGATCCCAGTTCCCTGGTGGCCACCCATTGATGGAGGGTGCGAGACTGATTCCAAAAGTCACCCCCCCTTAACGTCAGCGTCCCACCCGCACTGATGAGTCCCACATTGTTTTGAATCGTCGATGCGTCGAGGGTCATGTTGCCACCCGATCGAATGATGCCATAGGGGGTGGTACCGGCCAACTGCTGCGACAATACCAGTGACGTTGAATAGGCTACCCCATTCAGTTCAGACGCCCGATGACCCGTCGCGGTAAAGTTTGTCTCTAGCCGATCGTTGATAATCTCTGTCGCCACCAGGTTCATGGCTCCCTTCGACTCGATGGTGCCGGATGCATTCCAGAGTTTAGAGGATCGCACCCCTGATGAAAGGTCCGTCATATCGAGGGTACCCTCTGAATGAATCAGTGCCTGTTGTGCGGTCCTTGTGACGTTCCCTTCGATCGTGACGTTCCCTTCGATCGTGACGTTCCCTTCGATCGTGACGTTCCCTTCGATCACACCAGTCCAAAATCTGGGGTAGGGGGGAGTTGACTTGAACCCATCGTTGATAAAAGACTGTTGAAAGGCAATGCTCATCCCCCCCTGACCAGCAAAAAGGGTGCCACGGTTATAGAGGGTTTGACCACTGATTGATAACGAACGACCACCCAATAGGATGCCCTTGTTGACCACGGCCATCCCATCAGTCGCAAACGACACCCAACTGTAGCTATTATACCCATCAAAAAAGCTACCATACTGGTACCTGGACGCATTTTCAGCGTCTTGGTCTGTTAGTAATTGGGTGGCACGAAGGGTCACATCCCCCACGCTGCTGATTTCACTATCATTAAGAATACGACGTGCTTGAATGTCCGTGAGGGTTTGGCTTAAAAGGGTCCCATTGTTATTGACATCGCCTGTCAAGGCCAATTGTAAAATCCCCCCACTTTGTACCGTGCCACCGTTTGTCACGGTCTTACCCTTGACTTGGGTCAAGGCCCCACTGTTGATGATCCCGGACCACCCATTCATCAAGGAGTCAACCGTGAGCAGTACCGATTGCTGGCCTTCGATGGTCCCCCGGTTGTCCATCGTGGTGCCCCAAACCGTGACCCGATTGCCCCGGATGCTGGCACGGTTGGTCAACTCATCGGCTTTGATCATCAACGTCGCATTGGCCGCCAACTGGGTGCTTTCATTCACCACTTTTTTGGCGGTCAGGGTAAGGTCGCCTTCTGATGCCACGGTACCCGTCAAGGTCAGCGTGTCAGACACACCCAGCCCCAGTGTCCCCCGGCTGTAGAGTACTCCCTCCCCATTGGCCACGTTTTGGGCACTCAATAAGAGGCTACCCAAGGGGTCTAAAGCCGCCACCGACCCTTGGGTGTTTTGGAAGGTGCCCGTATCGGTGAGCACCACCGATCCCCCTTCGATGAGCCCTTGTGTATTGCGAATGTCACGTCCTTTTAAAAGGCCGGTTGCCTTTAATACCCCCTTGGTATTATCCACCACCCCGCTGGTATCCAAGGTGAGGCGACCGTCTACCCCTATTTTCCCCCCCTGGTTGTCA
>RGUG01000222.1 GCA_010027915.1 bacterium
GATGGGTTGCTGGGGTGATGGGACGGTGTGAGGCGGAATTCACGAGCGGTAGTGTTCTTCGTTCCATGACGGTTGTGTCGAGGGATGGTCTGCCTGCGATGGGTTGCTGGGAGCTGGGACGGTGTGAGCGGTCATCAACGAGCGGACCTGTTGTCGGTACCATAATGGTTGGGTTGGGGGATGGGTGTCCCAGGATGGATTGACGGGGTGATGGGATGCGGGTTACCGATGTGGTGCGTGGTTTTTTAAGCCTCTGAACGGGATGAGGGAGAGTGGATCTGCTGTTCACGGATGGATCTGGATGTCGCAGACAATGCCAATGTGACGTCTGACATTGAATACCCGCCCACCATCCAAGATGTTTTTTATTGATGGATCTGGATGTCGCAGACGATGCCCGTGTGACGTCTGACATTGAATACCCGCCCACCATCCAAGAGGAGGTATTGCCCTTTGATTCCCACCAACTGACCGGCTATCTGGTCGCCGGCCTGTTGCAATGAGAGGGATCGAACGGTGCTGGGATGGGTTTGAATCGGATAGGAAAGTGAGTGGGCTAAAAAGGGCGTGTGGTAGGCTTGCCATTCGGGGGATACAAAAGCCCAGGCGGCATGATAGGTATCGATTAGTGGGGTGGGGTGGGGAAGCCCTTTGAGCATTTTTTGCCATGAGGTGCGATCGGACATCAACCCTTTTAACTCACATTCCAACCGTCCTGCCAGATACCGGTTGGGGAGTTGGGCCATGACACAGGCGTCAGTGGCTCCTTGATTTAACCACCGGGTGGGGAGTTGGGTTTGTCGGGTTACACCCACCTTCACGCCACCGCTGATGGCCAAATACACCACATGGGGTTGAAGATGGTGTTGGGTTTCCCACTCGACATCCCGTCCTTTTCCAAGGTGGGCTTCACATAATTCCGGACGGATAATGCATGGCGAATGCCAAGGCGAAGTGGTAAAACAGGTGTAACAGCTGCCATCCATGAGTCGCTTGGTTTTTTTGCCACAGTGATGACATCGTCGCTCACCGGTATCAATCAATCGAACCTGCAGGCCACATGACAATGGGGTCTCCCACCAGGAGTAGCTCACTTGGGTAAGGGTTAGTGTGGCACTTAATGCGGTGATGGGGGCTTGTTTTAGGATAATAGCGTGATGGGGTGGCATGGAGGATGTCATGTTGGCATTATACATGCTTTGCTCCCTACTGACAGAGTGAAATGGCCTTGATTCATTGCCTCACTCCCGATATTCTATTTTGATCCCCGAATGTGTGGTCAATGTGTGCTCTATGTTGTGATGCTTGGGTCATTGTGTTATGTGACATGCTAAGTAAGATGGTCCTGGCTTGCTAAGGCCCTTGTTGAGATAACCCATGCTCCCCATCCCACGCCCCCTTAAAAAAGGAGATTTCGATGTCGCCACGCTTGATTAACCGTGCAGAGGCACAGTTCAAACAGTCTGATCGTCGTAGGGAAGGTGGCCTTGTTTTTGAGTATTCCCTGGATGTTTTTTTGAAAGACGCCAGCCCTTACGGGACGGTTTATTTTGCTCGTTTTTTTGAGTGGCAAGGCATGTGTCGGGAGGCGTTCTGGCAACATTGCCTCATGCCAACATCGCCCCCTCCTACCCTTCAATTGATTACCAAATCAGCCTCAATGGAATATATAACGGCTGCCTACCCTTTTCGGAAGGTGGTGGTTTATTTGTCGGTGATGCGGGTGAGGCCGGCGTCGACTGTGCTTTATATCTCGTGTTATGACGGTCTTTCACATCAACTGTTGGCCGATGGGTTTCAAACCATTGTGTTTGCCGACGCCACTCGATCGGCGATTGTTATTCCCCCTCCCATTCGTCAGGTGTTGACCACTTATATTCTGGATTAAATCAGGGGCAGGCGGGGAATAACCACCCCATGCCATCGTTGTACCCAATTGGACTGTTGCCATGTATGCGGTAATGCCGTTTTTAGCGGCATTGGGGTTTTTGGGTACGGGGTTGGTGGTGTGGCGTCTGGCACCCCAAAACCCACTGACCCCTTCTTTTTTGGCTTTGTGTCTGACCACCATGATGTGGCAAGGGGTATGGGGGGTATTGTTTCTACTCTCGTCGCCTGAATGGGCCCGCCTGCTGGTGATCATCGGTTATTCTTTTATCCTATTTTTACCCACTGCCATGTATCATTTTTTATGCCGTGTTTGTCACCCATCATCGGAACGAAGGTGGGTCTGGGCGTCGTATGGGGTGAGTGGCGTCTATTTGCTGTTGTTGTGGGGAAGCCATTATATGGTGGCGGGGGTGTATCACTATGACTATGGGTTCTATCCCCAAGCCGGACCTTTGTTATGGCTTCATATCCTTCACACGGTGGTGGTGGTGTGTCGAAGTTTAACCTTGGTCTGGGATACCCGTCGACAGGCCAAGGGTTATCGCCGTACCCAATTAACCTATGTCGGATGGGGACTGGTTATTTATTCGATGGCTGCTGTGGATTATGCCGGCAATTATGGGGTGTCACTTTATCCGCCGGGTGTATGGTTTTTGTGGGCGTATTTGGTGGTGGTAGGGTATGCCATAT
>RGUG01000223.1 GCA_010027915.1 bacterium
TCATGCTTCTTTCCTGCTTGGCGAGGCACGATTTTTTATCGCTCATTTGAGGAATTTCGCAACAGACCCAAATAGCCAAAAACCAAGTCAAGCAGCCGTTACAGTCTTTTGATGACACCGATGCTTTAAAACCCCTCACGCCCCATCTATTTCGGAGGGAATCCAGGGTGTCAGGTTAGCCACTACTTGAACGATCAAATGGGATATGAAAAAATTTAAACCATCCTTAATACAAAAATAAAAAATATATCAAAAAAACAAGTGCAATGTGACGATTAATACGTTGAATCAGAATGCAAAAGAAAAACAATCCATCACCAATGTCAAGTAAAACTACCCAGACCAAATCAAATATAAGAGTCGCTTTATTACCGGTATCACAGGACAAGATGGGTCATATTTAGCGGAGTTATTGTTATCAAAACACTATATTGTCCATGGGTTAATTCGTCGGTCATCAACCATGAATACATCCAGAATCAATCATATTTTTGAACATTCCAACCTAAAACTTCACTATGGGGATATCACGGATAGTTCATGTTTAGAAAAAATACTGAACACCATTAAGATGGCATACCCAACCATGTCACGTTTACACGTTTAGAAGTTTATAATTTAGCCGCTCAATCACATGTCAAAATATCATTTGAAATGCCACAATACACTGCCGATGCAGACGCATTGGGTACACTAAAATGTTTAGAAGCGATCAAAAACAGTAACTTAGAAACAATCACCCGATTTTACCAAGCATCCACTAGTGAGTTATATGGAAAAGTGCAAGAAACACCGCAAAACGAGAACACGCCATTTTACCCAAGATCTCCCTACGGCGTAGCCAAGCTATACGCCTATTGGATCGTAAAAAATTATCGCGAAGCGTATGGTCTGTTTGCATGTAATGGGATACTTTTTAACCATGGTGGCATAAGACGCGGGCATAATTTTGTGGAAAGAAAAATAACATTGGGATTAGGCAAAATCATGAGGGGTGAAGCGGACTGCATTATAATGGGCAATCTCGATGCCATGCGCGACTTAGGGAATGCAGAAGACTTTGTAGAGGGGATGTGGCTGATGTTGCAGCATGATAAACCGGATGATTATGTATTAGCGACGAATGAAACACACTCCGTACGAGAAATAATAGAAAAAGCATTTGGCCTGTGTGGGTTTAACTTAAAATGGAAAGGTAGTGGGTTCAATGAAATAGGATATAATGAGAAAACCGGACAGGTAATGGTGTATGTAAGTGAGCAATATTACAGGCCATCGGAAGTGGATATACTATTGGGTGATTCAACAAAAGCGAAGAGGGTATTGGGTTGGGAACCTAAAACATCATTTGATCAACTGATACGGTTGATGGTTGAGCATGATGTAAAATGTAACGACCCCCTTTTATTCAGCAGTTAACGTATCAGCTCGGGACACCAATGGATAGCCCACCTCACGTCGTGACGATCACACCCTTATAACAACGGATTGAATGACGGGTATCATACCCCCCCACTCATGCCCTCGAACCCAACTGATGCCACAAACACCGAAGTAGCACCGATGCCAAGATACCAGCCCCACAGGCTAATTAGCGTGACGATGGCTGAGACTGCCGAATCAGATTAAGGGCCCCACCCGCTTTAAACCAATTCACCTGGGCATCATTATAAGTATGCCGCAACCGAATGGTGTCTCGGGTACCATCTGCATGGTGCAGCACCAGCGACAAGACCGACCCTGGGGCCAACTCACCCACCCCGGTGATATCACAGCGATCGGTTTCTAACAGGCGATCATAATCATCCGGGTTCTCAAAGGAAAGGGCCAACACCCCTTGTTTTTTGAGGTTGGATTCGTGAATCCTTGCAAACGATTTAACCAGCACCACCTTCACCCCCAAATGACGGGGCTCCATGGCCGCATGCTCACGGGATGACCCCTCCCCATAGTTCCATTCTCCGATCACCAGGGTATCAATGCCCTCCCGTTGATACAAACGAGCCGAATCGGGAACAGGCATCCAAGTGCCCGCAAGCCAATTCCACACCCGGTTTTGTTCACCGTTAAAGGCATTGGTCGCACCAATCAGTAAATTATTCGAGATACGATCCAAATGACCCCGGTATTGAAGCCACACCCCCGCTTGAGAAATATGATCTGTGGTACACTTGCCTTTTGCCTTAATCAAAATGGCCATGCCATAAAAATCACTGCCATGCCACACCGGAAAAGGGGCCAACAATTGCAACCGATCCGATTGGGGATCAACCTGAATGTCCACCACATGGCCATCCGCCACCGGGGCCAATAACCCGGTGGTATCAGGAATAAATCCACGCGGGGGCAATTCATCCCCTTGCGGAGGATTCAAAACGGTCGTGGTACCCGGAAGGGGATCGGTTAAGGGATTAAATCGCAAATCACCGGCAATCGCCATGGCCGTCACCACTTCCGGAGAAGCCACAAATGCATGGGTATTGGGATTGCCATCATTACGTTTTGAAAAATTACGATTAAACGAGGTTAAAATTGAATTCGGTTCATCGGGAGTCTTAAAGGTTCGTTGCCACTGCCCA
>RGUG01000224.1 GCA_010027915.1 bacterium
TTGACGGATGCCGAAAAAAAAGACGTGGACGCACTCAAACGAATCGGGCTGGGTGATGACGAGGCCAGTCAAGTGAGTCGTCAATCCCGTGCAACAGCAATTCAACAGATGATGCAATTAGCCCACACGACCCAAGACCAGTCCCTTCCCAATCGGGAGGTGATCGCCCAAGACTTATCGGCAGATGGTGCCAAGCGACAACAAAAAGAACAATCCCTGATCGCCTACATGCGGGCATCAGGTGACACTGCCGATGTCAGCTCATTACGCAACGCAGAGTGGTCAGATGACGCCATTGAAGAATTAAAAAAGCAAAAACGCCAGTCCCTGGTCGAGCGATATGAGTCCTTGACGGATGCCGAAAAAAAAGACGTGGACGCACTCAAACGAATCGGGGTGTCCGATCAAGACGCCCCTCAATTGGTCAGAACCAAACAATACCAAGACCTCAGTGCGGACGATAAAAAAAAGGTGGCCGCACTCAAACGAATCGGGCTGGAGGATGACGACGCCCATCGTGTGGTCGTATATAACACGGCCCATTTAAAAACAGATGGCACGCATGCGACGGTCAAAGGGTTGGAACGGTTTACCTGGCATGACGGGTCGTCTGGCGAGGGATCCGACGATGACCGCCAGGGCGGTTATGAACTGAGTGCCGATGATATGGTCCGGCAAGGGACATCCGGATTGTTCTCCACCGTGAGCAACGCCGAATTTGAACGCATGCAACGCATGGTGTCACGGCGCAATCGACAAGTCCAAGTATTAAATGAGGTGTCATTATCCATTGCCGACATGATGTCAAGTGTACTAGAAGACCTCACCAGTACCCGATTATCAACCAATGCGTATCGCCTGATTTCACAGATGGCCTCGTATGCCAACTTTGCGGATCAACGGGCCATTGGGGCCATGTTTAGTGCCTTAAGTGACCTGGCCAGACTCAAAAACACACAAGGGGCCCAACGATTATTGTCTGGTACGATGGGTCTGACCAGTGCCACCGCCTCGATGGCCGCAGGGTATGCCCAAAAAAAAGCCCAACAAAAACGCCAGGAAGCAACCGAAAAACGAGCGGCGAATGATCAAGATACGCACACCCCTGATACCGATCAGGGCAAGTCGGACCCCCGTATTAGTGGGTACGATTCAAAATCGAAGGCCAGACAATTAGACAGAGACGCCAGGAATTGGGAAGTGTTGGCTGATTTTTTAACCCTTTCATCGGCCACCGTTGGGATGTCGTTGGCCGAGATGGGGGCTGCCATAAAGGGGTTGACCATTAAAGAACAATCAGAAGTGGGGGTTCAAAACAGCATTTGGGATGGGTCAGTGTCGACCAATATCGGGTCAGATCCATCCGAGTTTCAGCGTGACAAATTTGTCTCGCCGACCCCACTGGGGGACGTTACCAGTCAAGTGCCATCCCCCTCAACACCCAATGCCAGCACGTGGTTTACATTTGGTGACACCTCTCAATTAGAAATGGCCCAGTTAATCAGTGCAGTGTACCAACACCAATACACGGCCCAATCGGATGTGTATCGCAACGTGGGGACCGCCACCACCGCGGTGGCCCGGCAGTTTAAAGCTGAGATCGACAAACGATTTCAAACCCAAGTGACGATGCAGGTGAAAAAATGGATGGAACGAAAGATTGAAACCAAAAAACGACGCATCGCAGAAACCAAGGACGATGAATTAGAAGCGTTGGGAGAAACGGCCATCCAAACCTTGGGATTAGAGGCCATTCAAGAGCCGGATATCCATCGGAAAGCGGTTTTTAATGTCGACGAGGCACAACAGACCGTTGACCCTACTTTGAAAGAGACCCCTCAAGTGACGTGGGGTGCTGCCACCAGGGAGGGCGGTAAAGGGTGGTGGCGGTACGCCAGTTCTTGGTTACCAAATAAAGAGCGTGCCATTTCGACGATCTGGATGGGCGATATCAATGACGCTAATACGATAGAAAAGCAAACGGAAAGGGACAAAGAGACCGCACGTTGGATAGAAGAATTAAAACAGGCAGACCCAAACTCAGACCAAAGAAAAGAAATGGCCCAGCAGATTGGGGCGGCCATGCGTCGAAAAGCGATCGATCAGTTGGCCAAAAAAGACCAGCAAACGGAACGAACCTGGGCTGGAACCGGTAGTCAAGAGGGATTCGAAGACTGGAAAAATGTCAACCGGTATTCTCAGACGGATGCCATCAAAAAAGGCTACCGTGGCAATGCGTATGACGCCCAACGATTAATGGCGTTAGAGGAGACACTCGATACTCAAAAAATAGACGATAAGATTCAAAGCCTTGAGCAACAGATCGCCGTTTTAACGCAGTGGGGAAAGGCTGAGGAAGCCAAAGCGTTAGAGGCTAAGAAGGCCAGCCTCAAGGCCAGCCTCGAGGCGTTAAAGGGGCCAACCTTAGTAGGTGTGAGGACGCGTATTAAAGACTTACGGGCAAGGATAGCGTATGACAAAAAGGATGGCATCACCAAACAGCAGATCCATGAGGAACTTAAAACACTAGAAGGGATTGTCACCACCACCATCCTA
>RGUG01000225.1 GCA_010027915.1 bacterium
AATGGCGTCTCGCAATGGGGTCATCACCAACTGATGCCGTTTAACGCGCGTCATACCGTTAAACTGTTCACTGATGACCAAGGCCTCAAAATGGGTGTCATCTTGATGGGGGTCTCTGACCGTGATATCGGCATCGGGTAACACCGTGCGAATGTGCTCTGTGATGAATTCGCAACGGGGTGTGCTCATGATACCCATTCCTTTTTTAACCAATTAATAATGTCATTCGATTCATACAACGGAACGCCATCGATGACCAAACATGGTACCTGGCTTTTCCCCCCGATTTGGATCAGGGTTTCTTTATTAACCGGGTTTTCTCGAATGTTGCGGGTTTCGATGCCACTGATTTGATGATCGCGTATGACTTGCAACACACGCTGACAATAGGGGCATTCGGTAAAATAATACAACACCAACTGACGGGATGTCGGCATGTGCATCGCCTTTCATTGCGTAGTAGGGGACGGGATTCATCATTCCCATGGGTGTCATGGGGGGTCATTTTCAGTGATACGGTTTTTTGTTGAAGGTGTCAATGGGAGGTGGCATAATGCGGCCATGTTATCTGATGGGTCTTACGCGTGGGTCTATCGCCTCATGGGGCATGTGGTGTCAAGGTGGGTGGGCCATCTGGTTCGCTGTCCCTTGCCCACATGGGCACGACCAATGGTGTATGGTGCCTTTAATCGCTTGGTGGGGGTAGTGGCCCACGAGGCGGAGTTCCCCATGCCCCACTACCCAACCTTGGGTGCTTGGTTTACCCGTGGGCTGCGTTCTGGTTCTCGACCAATGGCGGCCTCTCAATGGGTTTCGCCGGTTGATGGGGTGGTCATCGAAAGTGGGGCCTTGCGTCAAGGATCCCTGATTCAGGCCAAAGGATTGCTGTATACCATGGCGGATTTGGTGGGGGATTCGGGGTGGGAAAGCGGTACGTTTTGGTGCGTGTATTTATCCCCCAAAGACTGTCACCGTATTTTTTCGCCAGTGGATGGGACCCTGGTGTCGGCCAGCCTGATTCCGGGGCATTTATACCCCGTGAGGCATCCTTACATCCGTGTTATTCCCCGTTTGTATTGTGTCAATGAACGATTGGTGATGCGGTGTGAGACCCCCATGGGGCGGATGGTGATGGTGGCGGTGGGGGCTTTGAATGTCGGATCGATGTCGGCCACCTTTGATTCATTTTTTCATGGTCAGCGATTACCAGACGTCGCCCACCGATCTTATGCTTCCCTTCCCATTTCCCAGGGGGATTGGATGGCCACTTTTCACATGGGGTCAACGGTGATTTTGATTGCAGAGGCATCGTTGGCCCCCATTCCATCGGGTACAACGGTTCAAATTGGGATGTCCTTGACGATTCATGACTAAATCCCAGGTGGTGGCATGGGCCCATCAACTGGGGTTTTGGGATTGTCGCATGACCCGTCCGTTTGTGGGGGAGGGGTTGGATGCGTATCGCCACATGGTGGCCACCGGTGCGTATGGGGATATGGCCTATTTGGCCCGTCATTTGCCAGCCAAAGAAAATCCTGCCTTGTTATTACCGGGGGTTCAAACCGCCATTGTCTTGACGGTAGCGTATAAAAACACCCCCCAATCTCGATTGGAAGGGCCCAACAAAGTGGCCCGTTACGCGGCGGGTGCTGATTATCATCGGGTTATTCAGGGTCGATTGGATCAATTGGTGACCCAGATGCGAGACGCTTACCCGGAGGCTGGGTTTTATACGGGGGTGGATTCCCGTCCATTGGCAGAACGATCGTTGGCGATTCAGGCTGGCATTGGGTTTAAGGGAAAAAACCATATGGTGATTCGTCCGGGTATTGGGTCTTATTTTTTTATTGCGGTGGTGTTAACCACGGTGTGGATGGCAGCGGATCCCCCTTTTGTCGGGACGTGTGGCCAGTGTACCCGGTGTATCGATGCCTGCCCGCCTGCCGCCTTGGGGGTGGATGGCACCTTTCATATTCAGGCGTGCACGGCGTATCAAACCATTGAGCGAAAAACCCCGTTAACGGACGACGAACGCAAGACTGCCTCCGGGTGGGTGTTTGGGTGCGACATTTGTCAGGAAGTGTGCCCCTTTAATCATGACCGACTACCCCTGGGTACCTGGCCTGAATGGGACCCGTCGGAAGGGGTGGGTCACCAGTTACAGGACCCCCACATCCCCCGCCATACGGCGTTGTATCGGGAGTGGGCATCGGGTGAGGGCATCGGGTGAGGGCCTAACGGCCTGAAGATCTGTTGTGTGGGCCTCAGGCAGTGTCTTTTCCCTCTCCTGACAAGGTCTGAGAGATGTGGCATGATGTCGCCCTTTTGTGTCGGGGGGGGTGATACGGGGTAATCTTGTCGAGAAAAGAGGCGGTTTTATGGTAATCAAACAAATGTCACGCTACATCAATCCTTTGGTGGTGGTGGCGGCCTTGGGTTATTTTGTGGATATTTATGACCTGATTTTATTTAGTATTGTAAGAATTCCCAGTTTGGTGGACATGGGGGTTCCGTCTGCTGATCTGACGTCGGTGGGCATGATGCTGCTTA
>RGUG01000226.1 GCA_010027915.1 bacterium
TCGTTGTTAAAAAACCCGGACTACGGGCCCACTCGGGCTAAGATTGCCGAGATGATGATGGTGCAATTGTTGCCCCATGTTGATACCCCTGAATTTAAATTGTTTGCCCAGCCCCTATTTGAGGGGCTGTTGCCTTTTGTTCCTGAAATCCCACCGGAAGTGATTCACCCGTTTCCGGTGCAGATTTTTAAAAGTGGCTTGATGACCGAACAACCCCATCTGCAACCGTTATTGGATCAATTTGTTTCGACTCAACCAGCAGTGGTGACCACCATCGAGGCATTATCGCCTCAATTGGTGGCCCCCTTGGCCTTTGAATCGGTTCCCCCGCCTCCTCAATCCTTACCGACTGAGCCCTTGCCCACCCTTCCCAGTCCATATCGCTTGAATTTGGGGGTGTTTCAAGAGGCGGTGCGAACCTTGCGTGCCAATATGGTGCAAATGGCCTGGCCACTCTTGGCTTTTGACCCCTTGTTATTGACTCAGGTTTTGATGTTGGATGTAATCGGTCGTCGGGTTAACCGTCAGCATCGTCGGGCCCGGTTTTCTCATATTGCGGTGGTGACCCATCCGTCGGCGGCGGTATCCAGTGAGCTGATGAATCGATACCCTATTTATCAAGTGGCCCATGACCCTGACAATTACCTGCGTATTTTTCATGACTTATTTGTGTCGTTGGTACAGTCGGGCTTTGATGCCATTTTGGTGGTCTTGCCCAATGGGGATTATTGGCATTCGGTTCATCATGCCCGTCACGCGATGGCGGGGGTTCGGGCGAATATTCGGGTCGTCGATTCCCATTTGTTTGGCTTGGGGCTGGGGTTATTGGTGCGCGAGGTGGCCAATTTATTGCCCAAGGTGGGCCGGGTGGATGAATTAGAAAGTCGTTTGTCACGCTTGGCCTCTCGCATTCATTATTGGATGGTGCCTTTTAATGTCAACATGATCAACGCTCATTTTTGGTATCAAAAAATGAAACGAGGGGTTCGGATGTCGGGTGCTTCGGTGCCCATCATTTCGTTTAGCGATGCCGGCGGCATCGTGGCTGCGGCTGAATCGCCCACGGCGGCTGTGATGAAGATGGAACAAGTGGTCACCGATTTTTTACACACCCACACCATCGTGCCACGGGTGATTGTGATTGAACACCACGATGCATTGGCCGTAGCCAAAGGCTTGGGTGTCTTTTTTCAACGGGCTTATCCCAAAGTTCGGGTGGTCATGCAAGCCGCCCGTCCTTTTATGGTGACCGAAATCGGTCCTTTTGTAGGGGTGGTGGCCTTATAAATTGAAAAATATCGTTGTATTTTCGGTCTCTGTTTGTGGATAATGGGTTTTTAACGAAAGGAATTCATGATGCAAGGTATTACCCCTGTTTCTCCAACATCCCCCCCAACATCTCCTCGGACACCTGCACCCGTGCTGGGGTCTTCCCCAGCCCCTTCGGCCCAATTGGTGGCGGGTCCTCCTCTGGTGTCTCCTGCGTCTGTTTCCCTTGATCCTGCACAAGCTGCGTTGCAGCGTGTAGCAGGGGCAAGGCCAGGTGATCCGTCTGCCGCTGATTAGTCGGGTCTTGTTTGTCTGAGTCTTTGCCATCGCTTCTGGGGGACCTCCTCAAGCGGTGTGAGTGGTCGGTGATAGCCACGCCACGTGACCTGGTAAGTCAGGCTGCCCAACATGGGGTCAGTATTGACGAAACGATCGTGGCCCAGTGTGCCCGTTACATCGAACAAACGGTGGGGGATGCGGTCATGGAATATGCGTTGACCCTGTACCGTGTGATGGATGAATGGGCCTTGTTTTCGACACAAGACCAAGGGTTTGTTAGGGCATCGTTTTTAAGGTGGGTAATGGGGATGACACCCGATCGGGTTTTGATGGCCACCCCTTTGGATGAGGCGGCCTGTCGCACTCGGTTGTCTGAGGCGTATGAGCAGTGGGGGATTGCGGGGGTTTCATTGCAGACTTTGCAGACCCGGTTGGACCATGCCCGTATCAAGGTGGCGGGGCGTTGGTTTGGGGCATTGGATGTGGGACTGTTGAATCAGGTATTGGCAGGGTTGGGGAGTCGCTATCGATTGGCCACCAAACCCTACCGCAAGTGGCGGGCGTTTATTTGGGGTGTGGCCACGGAGCAACAGCTGGGCCCATTTCGGGTGATGACCATGGAAACGGAAGCGGTGAAAACCCCCAATTTATCATTGGATAACCCGGCGTTTACCCTTGATCAATTGATTGTGATTCGTCGTGAGGTGTGCCAACAAGTGGTGGCGTATAAATGGTTGCCCTTGGTTGATGACCCGGGTATCCAAGGACACGACAAGGTCTCGGCGGTGTCGGTGGCGATTCGTCGTCGTGTATTGGGTTATATTCAACACGATGAAAAAGAGACCCTATCCTCACGCTTAGAGAGCATGGTTCATGACAATGTGTTGTACCACGAAATGGGGCATCCGATTTTGTATGATCCGTTTTGAAAACGGAATCAAGGATCCGATTCCTGGTAAATTCTTGTATGGA
>RGUG01000227.1 GCA_010027915.1 bacterium
GCTCACTGGGTGGGTTGGTCCACATTTGGGATGTGTCCACCGATCCTGTTATGATTGGGTTTCCCCGTGCCTTGCGTGCCCAGCGCTTACCCAGTGTGGGATGGGTTCGGGATGATGAACGGGGGTATTTTGTGATTCCGGAGGTGACTGAATGATGCGATGGTTAGTGTTGGGTGCCAACGGGATGATTGGGCGCTCGTTGGTGGGGGCCCTTGAGGCCACGGCTCAGGATGTTAAAACGGTGGGTCGGCATCCCACGTCGGACTATTTTTGGTCATTGGATGCCCCGTTTCCGGTTCATCTGTTAGAGGGTGTGGATGTGGTGGTGAATTTGATTGGGGCCCCCATCATGGATCAGCGATGGACCACCCAACGATGGGTGGATTTAAAATATACCCGTGTGGAATCGACCCAAGCGGTGGTAACCGCGTGCCAGACACTGGCGGATCGGTCCATTCATGTGGTCAATGCCTCGGCTGTGGGCATTTATGAGTGGGATGTGTTGGCCGATGAACAGGGCCCCTTGGGACATCATCCGGTGGCAGAATTGGTCACCCAATGGGAGCGTCCCTTGGCTGCCTTACCGGCACACCAGCTTGAAACCCGCTTGCGATTGGGGGTGGTGCTTTCGCAACAGGGGGGAGCCTTACCGCGGTTGGCGACCCTTGCCCGCTGGGGATTGGGTGGCACCCTAGGCGTGGGAACCCAATGGGTGTCTTGGATCCACGTGGCGGATGTGCTGGCTGCCATTCAGCATTGTGTGGCCCATCGGGTGACCGGTCCGGTCAATCTGGTGTCGCCTTTCCCCCAATCCAATCATGTGTGGATGGGGGCCATTCGCCGACAAGTGGGGGTTCGATGGGGGATGCCGGCACCGGCGTGGGGTCTACAGATGGTGCTAGGAGACCGGGCTTGTATGGTGTTAAAGGGACATCGGGCCATACCCCAACGGCTATTGGATAGCGGGTATTCGTTTCAGTTCCCATCATTGGATATGGCATTGTGTGAGGCGATGTCAGGCATTCGTTCATAGGTTTAACGCCTACCCCAAGGGGGGTATAACCCACTATTCTTACCACGTGGATTCAATAGTTCCCCTCTGGGGAGTAGGCGGAGTATCAAATGGCATCCCAATGGTTTACATCAACTGTTACTGAACCGGTATCCGAGACATGGGGCCAATTTTGGTCTGAGTTTGGGGTTCGATTTTCCTATCCAATGGTGGCATTGGTTGGGGATCGCAACACGGCGGGAATCAAAAAAGTGTTGTTGTTTAATGGCAATCAAATGGCGTTGGTATCGATTGCGTCGCCGGTTCCCACCCGCAGTGTGTTGCGGTATTTGCCTGATCAAGACCAAGTACAAATTGATGGGGTTGAAGTGGGGCATGCCCAAGCCTCTTTGTGGACCCGAAAAATGGTGTATTTGATTCAAGAAAGCCGGGTGGCCTGGTTTTATATGGTGCCACGTAAGGCGTCTGCGGTTCAACGCAATCCTTATTGGGAGCGGGTGGCAGAGTCAGTCGGTCGTACCCTCAAGATGCCTTATCCAGTGGATTTAATGCCAGCTGGTAAACAAGGGGCAAAGATGGTCTTGGGTATTCAATCGGGATTGTTAAAATTACAAAGTATTTTTGAAATGGCATCGGCCAAAGAATGGGATGATTTACCGGTGCCGCCACCGTCTTTTTCTCAGTTGATGAAAGGCTCGAATGTGTTGCATGAGTTGGATGCAGATCGGCTCATTAGGGGGTTTTTTTCGTCGGACATGTTGGCGGTATTAGAATCGGATCATGTGGTGTGGCATGGTTATCGCATGCATGTGGATGCGATGTTTGATGTGGTCTTGGAATATGAATCCCCGAGTCGATTCAAGCAATGGATGATGGCCCTTGAGTTGTGGGTCATGGGGATGCCGGTGGTTCAAGACAACCGAGAAACGAGGCAGCAGCGTATTTGGAAGCGAGAGTCAGAACGAATGGGTGTCATGCTGGCCCAATTAAAACAACAGGCAGATCACATAAGGCAACAATTATCGATGTGTCAAATTGAGGGGTTTTGCCAGGCCATCGAATCTCAACCCTTTGCCTTAATACATGGCTCAAATGATGCGTTGCGTCAAAAAGTGGTGTCCCAACTGTTGGGTTTGGATCGTGCGGTTCAGCAATTGCAATCGTTTTTTGAATGGAATCATCATGTGTTGCCCCACGCATTGGCGTGTGCGGCCCGATTGGCGGGCACCAAAGAATTGTTGAGCCGTTGGATTAAGCGTGCCGCTGAATCGGTGGGTGAATTGGGTGATTTGGTCGATGAAATCAAATGCCGGCGTGATGTGGCGACCAAACGATTGCAACACATCCAAAGTGTTGTGCATCAACTGATTTCTGTTAATCGACTCAACGCCATTGTGTCGCAATTGGATGCGATCACATTAGAATGAGGGGCACTCAGTCGGGGTGGGTAGATGCAGGCTGGACAACAGGGTGGTCTTTATGAGATTGCTCTTGCCACTTTGGGGAT
>RGUG01000228.1 GCA_010027915.1 bacterium
CGTAGCCATAAACTAAATGAGATTATCGCCTTGTTTGATGGGGTGAAAATGGATTAGAGAGGGGGGCCACAGAGAGGGGAAGTTCCCTGTCCATTGAGTGTGTGATGCCATCCCCATGAATGGGGATCATGGATGGGGGCCTCATGTCACGTATCAGAGATGGATAGCAAGCGGTGGGTCGTGATCGGTTGGCGGTAAGTGGAGGATAGAGCGGATCATGATCGCTGGTTATCCTGCAGTGGGTAGGGCAACGCACGCATACATGGCTGAGATAGACGGGTGCTATCGGATGGTCGGGTGGAATACCAACCGCTTGGTTTCTTTGATGGCTGAGGGACTTCATGCCAGAGACAGGGGCGTCGATATCCATAGACTCACAAGTTTGGACATCAGTCAGGGAATGGGTAGCGTGACGGTGAGGGTTGGCCGTTAAAAGGGTTTACACCCCTATGACACCAGTCATTCTCGATCACTATCGGGATAGGGAGTCGAAAGATCCGACTGGACCATCTGACGGATCCCCCATGATGCCTTGCATTCCGTTGACTCTTCGCTATGGTGGGGCCATACGTCTGCCAGGCTTAACACGAGATAGGACCCCATCTCAATCGGCTCGCCATTCCCAATGGGGTCGATTCGATTGGATGGTATTTTTTTAAACCGATTGGCAAACCCCCATTGGGTGATAACCCGACATTCCCTCCCCCCTCAACATGGTCATGCCCCATTCATCATGAACGGATTGTCTTGCCGATGTTTGGAAAGACCCAAAAGTGGGACTCTTTGTGATGATGAACCAAAAAAAGGGGGGGGATTCAATGAGCCGCACTCCTGGGGGACCTGCGAATCCGAATAATCCCCAAGTTTTACATCCAGCAGGGTTGCCTCCACGCCATCTTATCCATCGTGCAAGGTCATTACCATCAGGGCCACCAAAGGGGTCACCAAATGGGTTGTCTTTCCTCCGTCCTTCGACTTCATTTTTGCCACAAAGTACTCGAAATTCCCCCGATTCTGTATTATTGGATCCTATTTCCCAAGCGGTGGCATCTGCAAGAATGGCGGCTCAAGAGGCAAATCATACGGCAGCTTCTGTACGGTTCATGACCGAATCTAATCGTTTTGAACCTGGTGATGGTCAACCGAATAAGCGGCAGAAAAGAAAAAGGATGTTGCGGCAACTTCAAAATGGGTGGCGAAAATTCACGAGTTGGTGTCGCTGGAAATTCGGTGATCATGTCTCGTCTGAGTTTTATAATCATTCTGATCATCAAAACTCTCAAAGAAGAATAAATAAAGTTAATCAGGAGCGTATTGAGCAGCTATCTGCTCAGCATCAAGCATTATTGGAACAGGAAATGAATGAAATTGAATCACAGCATCGTGTTATGCGTGCCTTATTGTATCCGGCCGACACAAGATTAACCTCGACCCCAATACAACCCCCGCTTATGCGGGCCTCATCGTATCCGGCCAACCCAATACCAAGACCAAGACCAAGACCAAGACCAGGACCAAGACCCTAACCTAGCGTGACATGATGGGGGGTTGATTGTGGATTCATCCATGCGACTTGCCCGAGCGTGTCCCCATCCACACTGATTGCCAGTTCATCTCGGTTCGGTTTCAGACTGTTGGACCCTCCTCATACCCTCTTCCAATGCTTCGCAATGGCCAATATCCATTGGTCACCTCCCTCCATCACTGATTGTGCCGATGGCAATGACCATTTCCCCCCTCGGCAGCACATCACCACCCAACACGATGGCGGTAACCCAATCGTTGCCATGCACTGACCCCCCCACGCTGATTCATACGAGATGTCGATCTCTGTTAAGGTGGCCCCCAGGTCTTGTACTGGTTCCATCTCGATCGGATGGTGCCGTGTGGCTGGGGCCGGTCGGTCGACTCCCAGTCGAATCGCCCACCACCTTATCGTACTGCCTTGTATCAACACCGAGGCCAATACCACCCAAAAGACGATCTGAAAAATCAGGGGGCTTGTGGCAAACCCGCCCTATACGGAAACGTTGCCAATACAATGGGGGCCGACCCTTTTAACCCCCCCCATGATACCCCCCATGTGTCCAGGGCATCCGAATCCCAAACAAGCCCATACCGCCAACGGCCTGATCACCCAACCCCATCGTTAAGGCCAACCCAACCGGCACCCACGACCATCATGTGGCCGGTCTGACCATCAGCCCCCAGGTCATCAAGACTGCCCATTGCATTCCCCACGCCAGACCATCAACAAAACGGGTCGTCAATTGTTTTGTTGAAAATGTTTCTTTTGCCAATCGCATACCCGCCCGATAGACCGCCCAAATCCCTCTCCCCCCCACCCATGACACTCACCCCATACACCAACCCCATCATCCCAATCATGACATAGGGATCGTGGCATCGTACGACCCATTCGCCACAACAACACCATCCAGGACCTCCTGATCCCTCTTGTTGATGGTCTGGCGTGGGGAATGCAATGGGCAGTCTTGATGACCTGGGGGCTGATG
>RGUG01000229.1 GCA_010027915.1 bacterium
CCTGCCACAGGTGCAGCAGCAGCAGCAGATGGAGTCCCAGGGCCGGAAGGAGCCCATTCACCGGCAGCAGCAGCAGGGGGAGACCCAGAGGCAGCAGCAGCAGCAGCAGGAGGAGTCCCAGGGGGAGGTGCAGGCCCAAGCAGCCGAGCCCCTTCACCGGCACCAGCAGCAGACCCAAAAGCAGCAGCAGGGGGAGGTGCAGGGGCAGCAGAAGCACAACCCGTACCCGTCGTCCCTTCCCCTCCTCCGGGGTCACCGTCTCCGCAACCGGTATCTTATGTTGACATGATATCGATGATCAGCCAGCAAGAACAAGAATATGTATCGTTTGCTGTTGTTGACGCCACCCAAATGATTAATACATGTCGATCCACCACCCAAAGCCGTCATGATGATGCCCAAACAGATGCCACGGTAAGAAAGCGGTTAGCGGCCCGACTCCAGCATCTGGATGCCATTCAACAACAGGTAACCAACGGCTCAATCGAGTTGGTCGGATTCATTGGGTGGGGTGATGCGTGCCAGTTTAAGCTACCGCAACAGTCGGGTATAAGCGAAACCCATGCCGTGGTGTTTAAGCGAAACGGTCAGTTGTGCATCGAAACCTTGGGCAGTGCCATCTCGATTTTTGATCGGCCAGTGCAGCCTAAACTGGCGTCGTTGGAGGCCATTGCCCTGTCCGCTGAGTCACACCAATCCAACCAATCCAACACAACCGACCCAAACACCTACTCCTTGGTTCAAACCCATTTTAATGCCCCTCATCCTCCCATCACCGAGGGCGGGCAGGTGTTTTTACCCGCCTACCCTGACGTGTTCATCACCGATAGGGTCGGCCTTTATGGGGGTGCTATTGACACTGGCGGAGGGGTGGTCAGCCCGCCCCCCCGTGCCTATGTGGTCTTGCCCCTCTCTTCGTATTCACTGACCCAATATCGGTTTGATGATCAGCAAGTTTCTATTTCCAATCAATCGATACCCCGTCCAGACTTGGAACGCCACACGTCGTTTCGATGGGTGACCAAAGCATGTGTGGCTTATGAAGGTGGGCTCGCTATCAAAGGCATTTGGGTGTTAGCCAAAAAGCCTCATTCCTCGGCTGCTCCCGTTCAGGATACCACATGGCTGGGCTTGAAGGAGCCTCTTGCCATTGACACCACCACAAAGCCCCGCTGGGTGGACGGTGTGATGTGTTCAATCACCTGCCCGAAAATGATTTATGGCCGCCATCAACAAGGGTCTCCCAACGACTCTATCGCCGTTCTATATGACGATCACCTGATGCATCCCCTTAGCAAACAGAGTATGAGGGATACAAAAGACCCAGATATAAGTCTAAAGCGTCGGGGTTTGGTTTGGGGTAATCCAACCTTACCCTCATCACTCAATCATGCTACTAACCTCCATGATTTTTCTTGGATAACCTAATCTGACCGGCATGGGAACCCCCACCCATACCTACCCCCTTGTTTGTGTTGGGTCCTTCCCCACTTGTTGTCAGGGCCCTGGTGTCGGACCCACTTCGTCGGACGGGGGTCATCGTGGCATCCATCGCTAAAACCCTTTGCTTGCCCCCTCAAGACTGCCTTGCCATGCAGGCACGCCCCGCATGCGATGTCATACGGCTCCCCCCTGTCGTTGGGTCTTTTGACGGGCTTGATCTCATGGTATACCATCCTGCCCGAGTCCCCTTGTGCGTTATGAGGAGCCCTATGATCCCCATTCAATCCATCGTGACCCCGTCCTCATGGGAGACGCCCACTTCCTTGTTACCCATTTCCCGCCCTGAGGAAGCCCGATGACCCAACCAATCGCACCCCTTATCGCCAGGTCACCTGTAGCCCCTCCCCCCACTGGAAATCCCCCTATCGCCACCATCACCGGCCCCCTCGTGGGGGGCATGGCCCATCTGCAACCCGTTGCCCCTCCGGCTGCCATCTCAGCCCATGAGGCCCAACAACTGCTTCATCAGCTGTATGACTTGTTGTCCCATTCCAAATGCCCCAGTGACAATGAACAAACCTGGCAAGACCCTCGAAGCGGTGACACCCATCACGTCTGTGGCTGCTTAAAAAACAGCCTCGACACCTTTCAATCCCAAATCGACAAGGGAGACCCCATCCCCACACAAACGATTAACAGCTTGTTGCAAGAAGCGGCCAACACCGACTTAAAAGACCCCGCCACCCAACCCAAAGTGGATGCCATGTGGTCGACCATTCGTCACGACACCCTGTCTGCCCAATGGGATTCCTTCTCCTTTCCGGAAAAGGCCCTACTCGGTCATGATCCCCCCGCAGCATCGACCAACCCGGCAGCAGTTGCCAACCCGGCAGCAGGTGAAAACCCAGCAGCAGGTGAAAACCTCGCAGCAGTTGCCAGCCCGGTAGCAGTTGCTGGCAACGCAGCAGTAACCACCGCAGCATCGACCAACCCGGTAGCAGTTGCTGGCAACGCAGCAGTTGCCAACCCGGCAGCAGTTGCCAACCCCGCAGCAGGTGAAAACCTCGCAGCA
>RGUG01000230.1 GCA_010027915.1 bacterium
CATAATTTTCATTAACCCCCATACTCAAAGCCTCTTTTATTTTCTCAGCCGCTTCAGGGTTCTCTTTAAAAAAAGCAACCAATTCATACTGGTCTTCTTGACCCGAAGGCGGCATATTACCCGCCACCGTGGCCGCATAACTGCGTACCAACACCACCTGGGCGGTGTCCGTGCGATGCGACACCAACCCGTTGGTCACACCCAACACATCACCCACCACAAACCGATCGGATGATACCGCTTTTTGAATGTATTCCGCATAGTCCGCCGCTGTGGTCAAAAATTTGACCCCCGTCATGGTCGAATCCACATACGTACCCGAAATAACCCCATATCGTTTATCGATGCCACCAGAACCTTTACCAAAAAATGAAATAAAAGAAACCTCTTTGGTTCCAGATGACGGTGGCTCTGCACGCAATCCCAACACATGGGCACTGGCATTGCCACCCGTATTGTGAAATAACACCCCATGCTGTTCAACCAAAGTACCCGATACCGCCGGGCGCTCCGCATACACTGTCAACCGACCGATTGGCGTGGTATTAGTCCCAGCACCGTCTGAAATCACCACCGAACCAGATGCCACCGTTAAATAAGGCTTAAATGTTGCATCATCACCTGATCCAATGGCCAATGACGCCACCGCAGTGCTGGCCAAAGGCCTCCAGCCCATCCGCAACTCCGATTTGCCACTACCCGCATTATACCGATACAACGATAATTCGGATCCGTTCTCACTACCAAGTCCAGAAGAAAACACAGGTCCCCCACTCAATAACAACTGATTACCGGGACCGGCAGCGGCACCAGCACCAGAAGGGGTTGTGGTTGACACCACACCCAAGCGCATATCCCCATTGACCACCAAGGGTTTATCCAAGGTATCGATACGAAACGGGTCAATCCCGATGCCAATAAAGGGCTTGGTGGTGGTGGGATCCACCCTCATGGTCAGCACCGAATAGGGATCTTGCCCAGCACGGTTATACACCATCCAATGAGTCGCATCATCTTTTGGCACCGATCGAACTTTTAATCCAACCCCATCGGCCGATCGCATGTGCAACAAATCAACCACCTCGACCGTCGTCACGCCATAAGGATTGGCCAACCCTTTTTTATCGGTATCACTGCCCCGTACATCCAATGGCGATGCGGGCTGGGTCGTTCCAATACCCACTCGCCCCCCCGAAAACAAGGCCGCATAGCGGTTACTAATGGTATCCACCCCAGTGGTTGTAAGTGACGCCACATCCACATACAAGCCGATGCCCGTGCCCCCATTCCACAGTGAATAGCCTCGATCGAGTAACGAATTCCGGTTAGAGGCCAACGACACCTTCAATCCCGTGATCGACCCCGTACCCAAATCTTGGTCCAGCTTCACCTCATGTTGGTTGACAATCAGGTTGTCTAACACATTATTAGTCACCGTCTTAGTCAGCGACAATCCCTGGGCGGAGAACGAATTGGCCGTCACCGTATTGATCACCTGGATATTTCCGGTCACTGTCATGGTGCCACCCACATACAATCGAGTGGAAGTATTCCCTGTGCCACGTGCACTCGACCCAATCTGAACATGATCCCCCAACACCTTCATTACCACATTAGCAAGCCCTGTCGCCTCAAGCAAAACCTGAGAGGGGTGTTGTAAATAAAGCAGGGCATCACTTGTGCCTCGACCCCCACCCAACACCAATCCTCTAGAATCAAACGTGGCAACGGTGGAACCACTCGCTTTAAGTAATAGCTCAGTCGCCGATGTCTTAATCTCGGGTGTCTGACCATCAAAACCCATACGAAATTCACTGGTCATACCCGAACGCATGGTGAGACCTTTAAACGATGGAGAGATATTAGAAGGGGTAGTAAATTGCCCAATTAATACATTGGTGGTGACATGCAAATCAGACTGAGGGTCACCAATACCCACCCCCATCTTACCGTTTTTTAACGCCAAGGTAGTAACCCCACCTGAATCCACCCGAATATCCCCTGAGACATGAAGGGTCGCCGTGGGAGATGGAACCCCTCCCATACCCACCATGTTACCAGAAACCACCACAAAGGGCTTCGACGCTCCCCCAATCAACAACGAGGGTAGACCATTCACCGTGGCAACATGAAGCGTGGCCAGTGGATTGGCCGTTCCCACGCCCACTCGCAATGTGCCCTCTTTCATTTTAACCGCCAGAAGAGTAGAGGGAGTCTGGGTGCCATCTGACACAGACAACAAGTCTGAAGCACCCTCCACCGTTAATCGAGCCGTAGGCGACGACGTCCCAACCCCCACATTGCCGTTGGATGATACGACCAATAACACCGTGGTGTCTTTTTTGACCTGAAACGGCACTTCATTTTGGGCTACCACATCCAACAAGGCCTGGGGTTCGGTCGTCCCGATCCCAACCGAACCGCCCATAAACAATGCCGCCGACTTGTACGCACGGGCAGCCCCCACCCCCTGGGCTGCCGTTTGCGTGT
>RGUG01000024.1 GCA_010027915.1 bacterium
CCATGATACTAAGAAGCATCTGATTGACCCCCAACATACACCCCAACGCCAGCGAAGACCGAAACAACCGCTTACTCGCCAGTACTTTTGATAAGGTGTCACGCAAATACCCACCGCTGATATAACGACCCCAATTAAATGGGGTTAATGAACCGGGTGAATGGGCCGGTAATCCCCACGATACCATCGTTTGGATCACGGATAATCCCACCAAAACCGCCCCAATCCAATGAATCGAGGATAAAATCCCCGACATGGATGACACACCGGGACGCAACAGCCATTCAAATGCCACCGAATATAACAAGGCACTGGTTAAGATCGACAAGACCATTGCCGTTTGAACATAGGCGTTGCCTTTTCCCAACCGATGGTCGCCTACCAATTCCTTTAAGTACCCATTGCGTGCCGGGGCATAAAACGTGGCTTGAAAGGAAAACAACAGCATCAACCCCATCACCCAAAACCATCCTTGGGCATAACTTACCCATGTGAACACCGATAACGGTATCGTACTGGCCATGCCCCATTGCGTGATGCGATGTTTACCAAATCGATCGGCCAAAAAACCGCTGGGGGTAAAGGCTGCGATATACGGAATGATCAAGGCCAAATGAACCAATGCGGACAACAGCACCTGGGCATGACCATCATGGACCTTAAAAATAGCGTTTTGAAGCACTGTTTTATGGCCCAAATCAATAAATGAATTGAGAAACACAATCGCAATTAAGGACCGGAACCCCCGAATGGATAACATCGCTTACCCGATGGCTAGGGTGGCTAAGATGGCGTCTAGGGTGGACCGGGTGGTGGCTTGAATGGGCACCAATGGCAACCGAGGGTCACCCACCTGATACCCCATTTTTTGTAGGACATATTTTAACGGGGTCGGATTCGGTTCTATAAATAAGGCCTCAATCAAAGGGTGAATACGCTCATATTGTTGCGTTGCGTCCGCAGGGTGGCCCTGTAACATGGCGTCCACAATGGCACGAATCTCACGGCCCACCACATGGGCGGCCACACTCACGACCCCCACGGCACCTTCGGCCATAAAGGGGATGATCATGCCATCGTCACCTGAATAAACCAAAAAAGAGGGGGGGGTAAGGGTGACCATTTGCTTTAATTGGGCGGTATCACCCGCCGCTTCTTTGAGTGCGACAATCGTGGGGATACTGGCCAACTTGGCCACCGTTTCGGGGAGCATATTCCGCCCTGTACGGGCCGGAATATTATACAACATCAAGGGCAACGAGGTGGCTTGGGCAATGGCACTAAAATGCGCAACCAGCCCTTCTTGGGAGGGACGGTTGTAATAGGGTACCACTTGCATGCTGCCATTCATGCCTCGTTTTTCAGCGGCACGGGTGGCCTCAATGGCGGTTTGGGTGCAATTAGACCCAGAGCCGGCAATCAAACAGGCACGTGGAAACGTGCGCCGCATCACCGCAAACAGTTCATCTTCCTCTTGATGGGTTAAGGTGGGAGACTCACCCGTGGTGCCACACACCACCAAGCCATCGGATCCGGTGTCCAGTAGGTGCTGGGCCAGTCGCAGGGCCTCGTCAAAGTGGATGCGATGGTCATCGGTAAAAGGGGTTACAATGGCGGTGATGAGTGATCCAAACATAATGGGGTGTCTCCTTGGGTATGTTGATGATTAACTGAACTGGACAGTTGGTCAAGGGTTCGATGGATGCGTCGGGTTTTTCGGGTGGCATCATCCAGCGATGAGCCTGCTTCGGACAATTTTTTTTGTGCTTTTTCTAGCAGGCTCCCAAACACGGCAAATTCACGTTGCAACAGGCCCACCGTTTGCCAGGCTTCGGCCGAACGTTCTTGAATAGCCAATGTTTTAAAGCCCAATTGCAAGCTCCCTATCAAGGCGGATAAGGTGCTAGGACCCGCCAACACAATCCTGTATTTGGTTTGTAAGGTATCCCCCATTCCGGGGCGTTGAAGCAGCTCTAAGTACATGCTTTCGATGGGAATAAAGAGAATGGCAAAATCAGTCGTTTGAGGCGGATTGATGTAAGATTGCATGCGGATGGCTTCGGTGATGACTTGTTTGTCTAGGGCATGCCTGGCGGTTTGTAACAAGACGGTATCACCGGTTTCATGTGCGTGTTGAATGCGTTGAAAGGGTTCAAGTGGAAATTTAGAGTCAATGGGCAAGTACAATGGCAGGTCTTGGGTGCCGGGTAGGCGGATGGCCAAGTCCACCACCCCCTGATCGCTAATCGGAACTTGTCGTGCATATTGGTGCGGGGCCATCACTTGGCTGACCAATTGGGTCAGTTGAACTTCACCCCATATTCCTCGTTGTTTGACATTGGTTAACACCCGTTTAATATCCCCTACTTGCTGGGCCAAGGCTTTCATTTCTCCCAATCCACGGTGCATGTCGTCCAATCGGGTGGCCACATTATCGTATACACTGCCCAAGCGTTGGGCCATGTGATGGTCCAACTTTTCGGTGAGTATCTCCTGAATATGCTGCAACACCGATTGGGTATGCTGGGTCAGGCCCAACCATTTTTGATCCGTCGATTCAGAAAAACGATGCCAGCGGGCATCACTCATATCCATTAAACGGTTCATGTCGCCTACCAACTGACCATGGTGCTGGGAGATGGCATCCATTCGTTGCGACAACAGCCGCATTTCGGGATTCAGGGTTGTCCAGTGAGTCTGGAACCGGTTGGATAGACGGTGATCCATCTCTTCAAAATGCCGGTTCAGTCGCAACACCGTCATGAGGTAGCACAACCAACCACTGACCAGCAATAACAACATGCCCCCCACCATGGCATACTCCCATACAGGATTCCCTGCTACCATAACCGAGACCGGTAAAAGGAAACAATGGGGTGAACGATGGGATTTGAACCCACGGCCACCAGAGCCACAATCTGGTGCTCTACCAACTGAGCTACGTCCACCATGTGGTGTGATTCTAAATGATGATTGAAATTGACGCCAGTCTTTTTTTGGCTGCGGCAAATGAGCATCATGACGGCTTCCCATTCCCCGAGAGTCGATCCAGTTGGGCCAGTAGCCCTCCCCCCCATAAAATGAGGGAATGACACAGCCAAATCCATATCACACCGCCCAATACCCCAAAAAAGGCCCCATACAAATAGGCTGACACACTCAATAAGGCAATGTATTGTTCGAATACTTGCTTGATGACCCCAAAGCCCACCATGACAATCCCACACACTACCACGGTACTTCGTGGGTTTTTCACGGGTTGGGGATTAAAAAAATAGTAGATCAAAAACAACGCCATTCCCAACACGGCCATGCTAATCATCCCCAATCCCAATCGGATCACCCACCCAATGGACCATGCCCATTCATGCTGGATATAAGGGGATTGCATCAGGCGTTTTAATAGGTGAGAAAGTGTCGTTGACGTCCCATATACCCCCATTAAGCCCACCAATCCAAATGGAATGGCCCGCCATTGCATGCGAATTAATTCATTGAACCGAAACGGGTAGACCTGAACCATGCGGGCCAACCCAACAGATAAGGCTCGAAACAAGCCAAAAGAAGACCAATACGCCAGCAACAAGCTGGTAATCCCCACCACTTGAGGGGGGGTGCTAAGCAAGGTCAACAGGTGGTGGTTGTGGCTAAATCGAGAAGGAATAACCAGGCCGATGGGTGTCAATGGGATGTGTTCCAAGGGGACCCAGCGTCCAATAAGACCCAAAATAAACGTTAAGAAAGTTAAAAACGGAATCAAGGATACAATGGTGTAAAATGACACGGCACCGGCCAAAAAAAACCCATCCTGACGGATAAATTGCCCCCCAGCACGAATCATGGCCTGCAAAATGATGCGGGGTTTCGGCCATTTAGCCATCACGATGGCTAAGCTTGTGCCGGGTCGATACCCACAATTAATGCATCCATTTTAGATGTGGCAATTGAATGATAGCCCCCATCCACATGATGGGTTTCGCCCGTTACCCCACTGGATAAATCGGAGCATAGATACAAGCCCGCACGTCCCACGTCCTCTAACGAGGTGTTGCGTTTCAGGGGGGCCCGGGCTTCGTTGATTTTTAGCAACACATCAAACCCTTTGATCCCTTTGGCGGCCAGTGTTTTAATCGGCCCTGCTGACAAGGCATTGACGCGCACACCCAATGGACCCATTTCGGCGGCTAAGTAGCGAACGGATGCTTCCAGTGCAGCTTTGGCTACCCCCATGACATTGTAGTTAGGAACCGATTTTTCGGCCCCTAAATACGACAATGCCACGATAGACCCCCCAGGACCCATGAGTGGCTTGGCATATTTGGCCATGGCCACCAATGAATAGGCACTCACACCCAAAGCAAGGTCCCATCCCTCTTTGGTGGTCTTTGAAAAATCGCCTTCTAAATCTTCGCGATTGGCAAATGCCACCGCATGAACCAAAAAATCAAGTCGTTGGGTTTTTTGGCCAATCGCCTCAAAAACAGCCGCCACTTGGGCATCATCTTGAACATCACAGGGTAATACAAGGGTGCCACCCAGTTCGTGTGCCAGTGGCGTCACCCGGTCTTTCATGATGTCGCCGGCATAGGTGTACACAATATCGGCACCCTCTCGTGCCAGCTCATTGGCGATGGCATACGCAATACCACGTTTGTTGCTGACGCCAAAAATAACGCCACATTTTCCGCTCATTAATCCCATGGGGTCACCTTTCTGTTGTCATTCTGTTGCCACGAAGCAAGGTGCTTCAGGGGGTATAGAATGGACGTTTAAGTATCAATTAACACGTTAGTTTACTGCGAGATGAAGGGGGCGTCTAGGTAAGTTGCGGGTCGTAGACCATCATTCAAGAACGTTTAATGGGTGCCCCACTCTTCAATCAATTGAACCAATGCCGAAACGGCGTCGTCGGTTTGGGCGTTGTATAATGAGGCCCGCAATCCGCCAGCCGATCGATGTCCCTTTAAGCCCACCATCCCCCGGCGATTGGCCTCGGCCAAAAAAGCGGATTCCACTGAGTCATCGCCCGTTTTGGATCGAAATACCACATTCATACTTGAACGGGCCGATGCATCGTTGGGGCATAAAAAGACAGGGCTATTGTCAATGGCGTCGTATACCCGTTGGGCACGGGCGGTGGTGATGCCTTCAATGGCAGGTAAGCCACCCAGGGATAAGAGCCACTCACAGACCAATCCGATCATGTAAATAGCAAATGTGGGGGGCGTGTTATACAACGACTGGTTTTCAGCGTGGGTACGGTATTGCAACATGGTCGGAACGTTGTGTGGGCATCGGGTCAGCAAGTCGTCGCGGATAATCACTACCGTAACCCCTGAAGGGCCAATGTTTTTTTGGGCTCCGGCATAAATCAGACCAAATTGAGACACATCAATCGGTCGCGACAAAATATCAGATGACATGTCGGCTACCAGAGGGGCGGACGTGACGGGGAACTGAGACCATTGGGTGCCATAAATGGTATTGTTAGAGGTGATATGAACAAAGGGTGCGTCGGGATTAAAACCCACACCAGACAAATCAGGAAGGGCTGTAAATTGCTGGGATTCGCCAGAGGCGACCACCCTGACATCGGTGACCCGTTTGATTTCGGTCATGGCTTTTTTCGACCACACCCCGGTGTGAATCAAGTCAACCGGTTGGGTGTTATGAACCAGATTCATGGGTACCATACTAAACTGAAGAGAAGCACCCCCTTGTAAAAATAACACATGATAATGCGATGGGATCCCCATCAAGGTTCGCAACTGGGCTTCGGCACGGGCCAACACCGCCTCAAAGGGTTTGGATCGATGGCTAAGCTCCATCACACTCATGCCGGTGTCATTAAAATGACACAATTCTGATTGGGCTTTTTGTAAAACAGAAAGCGGCAAGACGGCCGGGCCTGCATTAAAATTATGGGTACGGGTTGGGAATGATGGGGTCGTGGTCATAGTGTCTCCTTTGTTTAGGCGGTTACAATC
This sequence comes from bacterium, assembly GCA_010027915.1. The sequence continues at coordinate 5,988 of RGUG01000024.1, forward strand.
CGAATGGAATTAATGCCATTGGACTGACCAATGGGAATACCTGCGGTTACCACCACGGTGTTACCTTTGCTTAAAAAACGATGCAAGATGGCCTGATGGATGGCCAGTGTGATCATGTCAGTCCAACGATGAATGTCCTTGAATGCTTTGGGCATCATCATCGGAATCACCCCACGGTATAAGGCCATTCGTTGCAACACATCCGGGTCATCGGTGGGGGCAATGATGGGTAACATCGGATTGAGTTTGGACGCAATTAACGGGGTGTTGCCTGAACTGGTGAATGCCAAAATGACCGAGGCATTGTTTTCGTTGGCAATTTGATCCGCCGCCACACAAATCGAGGTGGCGGCACTATGCGACGCAAAGGGCGTCAGATGGGTTGCGTGGGTTTGCTTCATTTGGGCCATGTCTTGGTCAGTGGCCATGCAAATGGTGGCCATGGTTTCAATGACATTGACAGGGTCAATGCCCACCGCAGTTTCGGCTGATAACATGACCGCATCACATTGGTCATAGATGGCATTGGCAACATCGGATACTTCGGCACGGGTGGCGGTGCGACCATTGATCATGCTTTCTAACATTTGGGTGGCCACGATAACGGGTTTGATGTGTCGGTTGGCCTCTCGAATGATCATTTTTTGGGCTTTTGGCACATTGGCAACCCCAATTTCAACCCCTAAATCACCCCGGGCCACCATGATGCCATCCGATGCTTCCACAATTCCTTGGATATGGTCCAGGGCCACTTTTCGTTCAATTTTAGAAATAATTTTAATGTCACGAAGGGCGCTTTTGCCCAATTCAGCCCGCAGTTCAAACACATCGTGGGGGCGGGAAACAAACGACAAGGCCACATAATCAACCCCGGCGACCATGCCCGCTTTGACATCGGCCAGGTCTTTATCGGTAAGGGATGACATGGACATCATGGTATTCGGTAAATTAACCCCTTTGTGATTGCTGACCACCCCACCCATCAACACCTCACAATGGGCGGATGTGCCGTCAGTGGTAAGCACCCTCAACTGAATTTTTCCGTCATCGATATAAAACACCTCATCTGGTTTAACATCCGTGGCAAAGTGGGGGTATGACACCCCTAACCAGGTTTCATGCCCCACCCCTGGCAAGGTGGATACATCGAGCCGGTCCCCTACGTGCAACGTGATTTTATTGTCTTTGACTTTGCCAATTCGAATTTTGGGGCCTTGTAAATCCAACATGACCCCCACCACCGCACCGGCGGACTCGGCGACAGAGCGGATATTGGCCACGGCTTCGATGATGCGTTGGGGATCGGTAAAATGCGAGGCATTCACACGGATCACATTGACCCCTGCCCGAATCATGCCATCTAATACAGATGATGAGTCTGATGCAGGACCGAGCGTGGCAATGATTTTGGTTCGTCGATTCAATTGGTGAATGATACTCACGTGGGATACTCCTTTTTTTCGAATGGGATTACTGTAGTGTGAAATAACTGATTTGTCATGGGGAAGATCATCAAGCCAACGATGGGGGGCTTGGCCTTTTGGTGTCATATAATGACCCCACTCTCCATGATACCACTCATGTCGATTATAGATAGAGATGCCCCACCGCCACCAGAAAACAGCGAGGTAAGCGTGTGAATGGCATGGTGTTTATATTAATCGAGCCGATGTCATCGAGCGATTGACCAACTGAATAGGTGTCCCATTTAAGGATGGGGCCTTCATGAGACCAAGCAGTGGGATGGACGGTGGCAAGCCACGTCCTGGCAATCGATTCGGTGGGTGATATAAAGGAAATCCAATTGGGTCGCTCTGGGAACCTGTACGGTGTGCGGGACTCGACTCTGATCCTGTTTGGCCACTGTTTCGATCACCTGATTCAATGGGTGTGAACAGCCGGCGATATCACGATATCAGTGGCCTTGATGGTGTCCCCTACCCTTAGGCAACTGATCCGTTCCCATCCCAGTTCATACCAAAATATTAGGCAGGTTTCTGATTAAAGTCCCCATTGGTACCGTTGGATGTGATGCCATTCAACACAACCCATCCAATTGAAAGGTGTCATACCAAACCCCATGGGAACGGGTTTTACTTTGAATCAGAAAGGGCATACACTGAACCGTTCGTAACCCCCAAAAAAAGGAGTTCTGTATGTCAATTTTAAATACCCCCATTCAGTTAGGGGAAATAAGCCTCAAAAACCGTGTGCTCATGGCCCCCTTGACCCGTATGAGAAGCACCGGCGAGGGCATTCCCAATGAGTTAAATGTGGCGTATTACACCCAACGGGCATCTGCCGGACTGATTATTTCTGAGGCAACCCAAATCAGTCCGCAAGGTCAGGGATATCCCGCCACCCCTGGTATTTATAGTGACGAACAAGTAGCAGGATGGCAACGGGTAACCCACTCGGTTCATGATGCAGGGGGACAAATGGTGTTGCAATTGTGGCATGTGGGTCGTATTTCTCATTCGTCCTATCAGCTCAATGGTGCCCCGCCAGTGGCACCTTCCGCTATTCAGCCCAGTGGAAAGGTGTATACCAAAACGTGGCAACAGGTCCCTTATGAAACCCCCATGGCATTGGATCAAGAAGGGATACGGGGTATTTTGTCAGACTACCAACGGGCTTGCCAAAACGCCAAAGCGGCAGGATTTGATGGGGTAGAAGTGCATGGTGCCAATGGGTATTTGTTGGATCAGTTTTTGCAAGATGGCACCAACCAGCGCACCGATGAGTATGGGGGAAGCATCGAAAACCGTGCCCGCTTGTTATTGGCGGTCGTGGATATTGCCATTGCACAATGGGGTGCTGGCCGCGTGGGTGTTCGGCTATCACCTTATGGCACCTTTAATGACATCCACGATTCTGATCCGGTGGCCCTGTTTACGTATGTGTTGGGCGAGCTGAACCGACGGGGGATTGCCTATGTTCACATGATTGAACCCCGTGCCACCAGTGCCGGTGGTAGTGACGCGATTGATCCTAATGCACCCTCAACGTCTGCCTTGTTTCGACCCCATCTTACCATCCCGTTGGTATCAGCTGGCGGGTATACCCCGGATACAGCCATTACAACCGTGGCGTCGGGGGGTGCGGATGCCATTGCATTTGGACGGTTGTTTATTGCCAATCCCGATTTACCTGCACGGATTGAAGAAGGGGCAGCCTTAAATCCCTATGATCGACGCACCTTTTATGGCGGATCAGAAAAAGGCTATACGGATTACCCTTTTTTGGTAACCGTCGCATGAGATGACCAACCCAACATGGCTGCTTTCAGATGGGGAGCAGCCAGGGGGTGTTCAAGTCGTATGGTTTAAGCGCGACTTGCGCTTGGTTGACCATGCCCCTTTTTACATGGCGGTGCGGCATGGTCCTGTTTTACCATTGTTTATAGATGAGCCGGGGTATTGGCAACAACCAGATGCCAGTCATCGTCACCGTCATTTTTTATCTGACTCGTTAAAAGAGCTCGATCAGTCTTTGACCGCATTGGGTGGTGGGTTGTGGGTGGTGCGTGGGGATGCCCTGGTGGTGTTGGATCGGTTGCGACAGGCATACCCATGCATGACCCTTTGGTCCCACGAGGAAACCGGTAATGCGTGGACCTATGCCCGCGATCGCCGGGTGATGCAATGGTGCCGCACCCATGGGGTGAGATGGTTGGAGGCCCCGTCGAATGGGGTGGTACGTCGCTTAAGCGACCCTCATGAGTGGGGTCGCATTCGAGCCCAACGAATGGCCTCCCCTCCCCTAGCGTTACCAGAAGGACCAATTCACTGGGCCCCTCGTTGGCCCAGCGATGAATGGACCGATCGATTGGAGACTCGGTATCCCAATGAGCGTACCCAAGGCGGGGGACGAAAAGCCGGGCTGTCGTTGTTGCGTTCATTTGTAACCGTTCGGGGAAAAGGCTATTTGGCTCACTTGGCAACACCTCATGGTGCCGCCACCCACTGTTCGCGATTGAGTCCTCACATTGCATGGGGCACCTTGTCGGTGAGGGAAATCGAGGAAGCGGTCATGGCGTCGTGTGAGTCGGAGCCTATGAGTGAGGCAATGGGACGATCGATGGCTGCTTTTTTGTCCCGTTTGAGTTGGCGGTGCCATTTTGTTCAAAAACTTGAACACAACCCCCAAATTGAAACCCACTGTTTGAATCCTGTGTATGAATCGTTGCGTCCCCGGCAACCCAATGAGGCTTATTTTGAGGCGTGGCTACAGGGTAAAACAGGCTATCCATTGGTGGATGCCTGCATGCGGGCCGTGACACAAACAGGATGGTTGACATTCAGGATGCGTGCCATGCTGATGTCATTTGCCAGCTATCATTTATGGTTGGATTGGCGGGTGACAGGTCCTGTTCTGGCCCGGTTATTTACCGATTATGAACCTGGTATTCACTGGTATCAGTGTCAAATGCAATCGGGTGTCACCAGCCTCCATGCCATCCGAATCTATGATCCGATTAAGCAATCCAAGGTCAATGATCCAAGCGGAAGCTTTATTCGGCAATATGTTCCCGAGCTTCGCAGGGTGCCGCTGGCCTATATACACGAACCGTGGCGATGGGCTGACACCCACTATCCGGCCCCTATTGTTACCCATACCACGGCCATCCGATCGGCCAAAGCGGCCCTATCGGCGTGTCGGGATCACCCCGAGTTTGGGCCTTATCAACAACAACAAGTGAGTCGATTGGCCACCCGCCAACCAAAAAGCAAGCCGGACGTATCGGGCCAACTGTGGTTGCCATTTGATGGTGGTCTTTAGTGGCTGCTTAGGAAGACTGTTTTTTGGTTCCAATCCAACCAATGGGTGCTTTTTTAAGGTCAACCCAATCGGCCGATCCGTCCTTCCAATGACATAACAGCTTCCAGCCTTTTGTTGTTGT
>RGUG01000231.1 GCA_010027915.1 bacterium
CCCCCCAATGGACACCAACGCCCGTGGTTGCACCTCCGTTAAGCGATCCACCCCCATGACAATGGACCCCAGTCCCGATGGGTTGATCAGGACGTGTTGGTCCACCACGCTGGTAATAGCGGGTTTGGATAGTGGGACATCAAAAATTAATGACCCCGTGATACGAAGGTCCCCTTCTCGCCTTAATAAGGTATCCACTTCGTCTCGGGTGTAATACCGCACATCCATGTTGCGGGTCCGAATGCTTTCGATGTGCCCATACGCATCCACCCCAATGGATTGTAAGGTCTCCCCATTGGTAAAGGTCATGAGTGCCGGTACCGACGCATTGCGGCTGGGGTGTTCGATCCGTAATTGACCTGGCAAGCTTCGAATGGTGATCCCTTGTCCCACCAGCGTCGACCCGGTGGGCCCTTGGTCGGATCCCATGAGCAATTGCCCAGGTGACAAACCCAACCCCCGAATGGGGTTATCAGCATTTCCAATTAATAGGCTATTTTGGGGAAACGACGATACCCCCGTTCCCCCCTTGCTCACCGGTAAGGGCGATGAAAAGTTGAGCGGGTTAATATTGGTAATTTGACTGCCATCGCCTTTAAACATGGCCGCCGTCAGGGTGCCATCGATGGTGTCTCCCACATCTAAGTACACCCATCCGGTTTCGTTGTATCCCTGAAACCGCCCATTGTGATACTGAATGGTACCGGGTCGATAGGCCGGCAATACCACCGATATGTCCGTACTGGCCACCCGAATGGCACCCGCCACATCCAGCATCACCCGCGGGGTGGTGGTCCCAATCCCCACTTTACCCGTCCCACCGGGCATGATGGTTAAGGCACTGCCGTTACCGAGCAAGTCAATGCCCTCTGAGTCAATGCTAAGGGGCCCTCGCAAGGTCCCTCCCGCCGTGGACAAATACTGATTGTTGGCATCACTTTGTAATACATACCGATCATCGAGCGATTTGGTGGTCAGTCCGATCAATCGCCCATAGGAATCCAAGTTGATCGTGGCCGGTACCAGCCCACTATCAAATGTAATGGTATTGGGCAGGGGGGTGGCACCCGATAAAGCGATTTCAATTTGACCATCCGACGTGGTCACCCGAATCCCACTGCCGGCCACAATGCGCCCAGCCAATAGGCCTTGACTGCCGCCCATCAACACTTGTCCAGGGGCCAACGAGAGGGGTTGCATACTGGCACCACCCCCACTCCCCACCAATACCGACTGGGCCGGCACCACCGACAAACCGGTCCCTCCCTGTGAAACCGGCAGCACACCTTGTACTTGCGACCATGTCAACCCCCGCAGTTGAGACCCGTCTCCTACCACATAATCCGCCGATACCGTACCCACGACTTCCAACTCTGTGACAGGGGTGGTGGTGTTGATACCAAGCTTGACCAGGCTGTAAGCGGCGGTACGGGTGGCATCGGTAAATTGCATGGCCCCTTCTGATAGGGCATTATCCAAGGCCACCCACCCCTTGTTGACATACCCATAAAACCGATTGTTTCGGTATTCGATGATCCCTTCAGTGGGGGTGCCCCCAGTATAGTTCCCCACCCGAATGGGACCGGCCACATCCAAGGTGGCCTGTGGGTTGCTTTCCCCTATCCCCATTTTACCGCCCCCCAAGTCAATCCACAGCGTCGACCCGTCTGACAAGCCCACCCGAGACCCTGGGGCCATCACCGTGGTACCGGCCATGCTGACATTATTGAGTGTGACCGATTGCAAGGTGGCATTGACAAAGGTCTTATCCGTCATGACTTGAGAGGCATCCGATAACCCCACTTCATACCGTACCCCATCAGACAATGTGACATACAATTTACCATTGCTAAATTCAAATGCCCCCGGCATGGGGGTGGTCAGCAAGGGACCCTCGGTCAATCGAAAGGCCGGCACGCTGGCCGTTCCGGCCCTCACATGCAAAAAGGCGGCGGGGTCCTCCAGCCCTACCCCCACATACCCCGATTCTTTCACACGCCATAACACGGCCCCCGTTTTGCCCCTGATATCCACCACATCTTGGGACAGGTCACGATCCCCCCGCACATTGAGTTTGGCCCGTTGAGAGTCCAACACCAACCCGATGGCCACCCTGGATCCGGTTGAGGTGGCCATGCTTCCCCCATAAGGGGCATCCAACAGGGATAAGATGGTGCCCTGGTTAATCAATGAGCCCCCCACCATGACATTGCCTTCAACATATAAATCGGAGGTGTCCGCCCCGCCGCCCACCGGTAAGGTTTGGTATTTTCCAATCACCACATCCCCATTGACCACCAACGACGTCCCGTCTAGGGGTGTGGCATTGATTCCCATCCCCCCGATGCGGGTATCAACGGTGACCACCGACCCTACCACCAGCCCCCCCACGTTCAGGGTTGATGTCATACTCACCAGTTGATTGGCCGACACCACCCATTTAAACGTGGGGGACAAGGCCGTAAGGGTATTCCCCTCCACTGTCATGAT
>RGUG01000232.1 GCA_010027915.1 bacterium
GAACATCGTGAGGCAGTTGTTTTAGTGTTGGCACCAGTTGCCAGTCGTAGGCGATGCCAATCTTTAGGCCGGGGGCGTTGGCCAACAGGCGGTCATAAAACCCCCGTCCTTGTCCGATTCGGGCCCCGGATCGAGTGAATGCAATTCCAGGTACTAGCCAGCATTCTACACGGGTTTTGGCATCGTTAAGGGGGAGAGGGGGGGAGACGGGTTCTGCGATTCCAAATCGTCCGGGTTGCATCGTAAACCCGTAAGGCCCCCCGATTGGCGCGACGGAGTATGGTTCGTTTGGGTTTGGGGTTGATTTAGGGGCGAACAATTGGCAATTTCGAAATTCCAGTTCGGACAGAAGTCTCGTGATATCGGGTTCATTTTCAGATGAAAAATAGAGTGCGATATTGTCGATTATGTTGGTAGAAATGTGTGATAATAGGCGTTCGCAGATTGCGTTGCTTGCTGTCGTCATCTCGGCCATCGACAATTGTCGACGGCGCAACTTGAATTTAGTTCGGAGTTCGGACACTGGCGAATAATGCCTCGACGACCATATCTCCAATTTGGCTGGTCGAAAATCCCATCTGGGCAGCAGCCATCGATTTCATTTTCAGGATGACGTCGATTTTGGCGGACTCGATGGCGGCGGCAGCGACGCGAAGGCCCAGGTGATCCAACATCATATGTGCGGCACCGATGGCGGCCATGGGGTTAATTTCGTTGCGACCGGTAAATGCGGGCGCAGTTCCGCCGATGGGTTCGAACATCGAAACCCCGGATGGGTTAATGTTGCCGCTGGCCGCCACGCCCATTCCGCCTTGGGTTACGGCGGCAAGATCAGTGATAATGTCGCCGAACATGTTTTCGGTAACGATGACGTCGAACCGTTCTGGGCACTCGATCATGTAGATGCACATGGCATCAACATGGCAATAATCCGTTTTGACCTGCGGGAATTCTGCGGCTAATTCTTTGAGCACACGTTCCCATAATCCAAACACGTGTGTGAGTACATTTGTCTTGCCACATAGGGTTAATTTGCCGATGTATCCGCCTGACTTTTCAGATTCGGTAAGGCCCGTCCAGGGGGCGTCGCTATTTCGTTTTAGTACCTGTTCGAATGCAAATCGGATACACCGTTCAACCTGATGGTACGAATAGACCATCGATTGCACAGCGACTTCGTTGGTCGTCCCGGTCATCGAACTGCCGCCAACACCGGTATATAATCCGCCTGTATTTTCACGGACCACGACGTAATCGATGTCATGGTGGGTCTTATTTTTGATTGGAGTGGCGACATTTTCGTAAAGGCGGACCGGGCGCAAATTAATATATTGATCCAACCCAAATCGAAGTTTGAGTAAGATGCCACGTTCTAAAATGCCTGGAGTGATATCGGGGTGCCCGATTGCTCCTAATAAAATAGCATCAAATTGTTTGAGCGCTTCGAGCTCTGTATCGCTGAGGGTTTTGCCTTCTGCAATATATCGGGTACCGTCGTAGTTGAGCGGTGAATAGTTGAGATTAAATCCAAACCGACTTTGGGCCGCGTCTAGCACCTTAATCGCTTCGTGAATTACTTCTGGGCCGGTACCGTCTCCGCCGATGACGGCGATATTGAATGATGGGGTCATGTCACAATTCCTTTATACAGTGGGTTTAATCCGATGCTCGCCACGGTCGGCTAACATTTTGTTGATGGCATGGATATAGGCCTTGGTTGAGGCGACTAACACATCTAGTTCAGATCCGCGTCCACTGAAGGTGTTTCCGCCGTCTTGGATCCGGACAGTTACTTCTCCCAATGCGTCTGTTCCACCGGTGACTGAATGGATCGAAAAATCGACCAAATTGATCTTCTCGCGAATGATGTGGTCGATCGTTTGAAAAATGGCGTCGACCGGGCCGGCACCGGTTTGGGAACCTTCCAAGACTTCGTCTTCATACATCAACTGCACACATGCGATGGGGCGGGTGGTGTTGCCAGCGACAATCTGGACATATTTCAACTTGAAAATTTCAGGGGCTTGGTAAACTTCGTCGGCAACGATGGATTCCAATTCCTTGTCTGACACTTCTTTTTTTTTGTCGGCGATGGCCTTGAATCGCTCGAACGCTTTATTGATGGCTTCTGGAGTTAAGTCGAAGCCCAATTCTTTCATTTTTTGTGAAAAGGCATGGCGTCCAGAATGTTTGCCCAATACCAATTTACCGTCGCTTAAGCCGATGGCATCGGCATCCATGATTTCGTAGGTGCGTTTTGCTTTCAATACCCCATCTTGGTGAATACCCGCTTCGTGAGCAAATGCATTTGCACCGACGATGGCCTTGTTGGCTTGGACAAATGATCCCGTAATATTTTGGACCATCCGGGAGGCCTTCATGATCTCTTTGTACTGGCGAATTCGGGTCCAGTAACGCGCACCTTCGATCTGTTTCAGCTTCTTTTGCTGATCGTAAGTACGTCTTTTGCGTGTGGATGTGCCATTAAA
>RGUG01000233.1 GCA_010027915.1 bacterium
ACAGGGGCCGGGTATTGTGAACCCCCCGATACAGGGGCAGGCCTTCACAATCCCCTGCCAAAGGGCAAAGTCCTTTTGGATTCCTCGCTATACTTGGTTAAGTGAATCGGGGCAGGTGGTTGCCAAACGATGACCTCTTTGGAACAATGACAACATGACATACACCTTGCCACGTGGCACCAAAGACATACTGCCAGACGAAATGCCGTATTGGCATTTGATTGAATCGGCTTCTCGGGCTATTTTTTCTCGGTATAACTGCAAAGAAATTCGCACCCCGGTGTTTGAATTAACCGATGTTTTTGAACGCGGCATTGGGGATGGGACCGATATTGTTGAAAAAGAAATGTATACCTTTGTGGATAAAGGAGACCGTCGGTTAACCCTTCGTCCAGAAGGGACGGCACCCATCGTTCGCTCTTATATCCAGCATCATTTATACAACCAATCAGGGTTGATGAAATTGTATTATTGTGGGCCCATGTTTCGGTATGAGCGCCCCCAGTCGGGTCGTTACCGTCAGTTTCATCAAATTGGATTGGAATGTTTGGGGTCTCCCCATCCATCAGTGGATGCAGAAGTGATTTCGTTGGGGGTTAATTTATTTGATGACATTGGCATGAGTGGTTTATCCGTGACCATCAATTCGGTGGGATGCCCCGTCTGTCGTTCGGTGATTATTGAACGGTTGCGTCAGTTTATGGGCCATAATGTGCCCCATTTGTGTGGCGATTGCCAACGTCGGTTTCAGACCCATCCCTTGCGTATCTTGGATTGTAAAAATGAATCGTGTCGTACGTATTTGATGGGGGCACCTGATATCCGTGAATCGTTATGTCAAGAATGCGTCGATCATTTTGCGGTGGTTTGTGATCATTTGGACCACATGGGGATTGTGTTTCAGCTCGACCCTACGTTGGTGCGTGGGTTGGATTATTACACCCGTACCACTTTTGAAATTGTGTCGGACCAGCTGGGTGCCCAAAATGCATTGTGTGGGGGAGGCCGATATGATGGCCTGGTCCAATCCATGGGTGGGCCGCCCATCCCAGCCGTTGGCTTTGCCTTTGGGGTGGAGCGGGCCGTGATGATTTTAAAAGAATTTTCGGATGTCTTGCCTCGTCAGTTGCCCTTGCTCTACGTGGCCCCGATTGGGGTGGATTACCATGCCAAGTGTGTGTTGTTGTGCGATGCACTTCGTCGCCATGGGTTTCGTGCAGAGTTGGACTGTACCCGTCATGATATCAAGCCCCATTTGAAAGCGGCTGACCGATTGGGTGCCACGGCGGTGCTGATGATAGGGGAGACCGAATCAAAAACGGGGTCGGTGGCCATTAAATGGATGGCCACCCGTAAGCAAGTGACCATGCCAACCGATCACGTGGTGGCGTATTTACAAGCCCATGAGGCCATGCAGTGTTAATTATTCCGGCCATCGATTTGTTACATGGGAAGGTGGTGCGTCTCACCCAAGGGGACTATAACCAAGTGGACACCTATTCTGATGATCCGGTCACCATTGCATTGCGTTTTCAGGCAGCGGGTGCCCCACGTATTCATGTGGTGGACTTGGATGGGGCCAAAGCGGGGCACTCAGTCAATGCGGCGGTTGTGACCGCCATTGCGTCTGCCGTATCAGTACCCTTGGAGTTGGGGGGGGGCATTCGCACCATGGCCGATGCGGAGCGGTGGTGGTCAGTGGGGGTTCACTATGTCATTTTGGGTTCTCTGGTGATTCAAGATCCGGTGTTGGCTGAATCGATTACCCGCCGCAACCCCGGGCGGGTGATTGTGGGATTGGATGCCCACCAAGGGGAGGTCGCCATTGGGGGATGGCAGACCGGTTCAGGCCGGCAATGTGAAGACGTGTTAAAAAGCATTGCCAACTGGCCTTTGGATTCGGTAATATTCACGGATATTGCAACCGATGGGACATTAAGGGGGCCCAACATGGAGGCATTGTCTCGCTTGCTATTAAATGCCACCCATCCGGTGATCGCATCCGGTGGCATAGGGACAATGGGGCATATTCATCAGTTGTGCACATTACCCCTTAAAGGATGTATTGTTGGTAAGGCCTTGTTAAGCGGCGCACTATCTTTGGCTGATCTTTTTGGAGAAGTTCAGAGGTGACACATGGCAGTCAGGTTTTGGCAGGTGGCCATGATGATAGGTATAACATCGTCAGTGGTTTTTTCGGGCCCATTAACAGATGGGTTACGCTTGATGGGGGCGTTGGGGCAGTCCATTAGTCTTCCCAATCAGTTGTCGATTCATCGCAATGATGGCAAGCAATATGTCATCGATGCGGTGTACCGCAATCGATCGTTTGAGAATTACCCGTATTGGACCGCCCGGTTGGAATGGTGGCAAGCGGGTGATTCATGGGAGTTTGAAGCCATTCATCATAAGATTTATTTGGCGAACCCGCCGGCAGGGATTGTCGATTTTAGTATCTCAGATGGGTACAACATGTTTTTTTTGAATCG
>RGUG01000234.1 GCA_010027915.1 bacterium
CTCCCCCACCATCTCCCCCACCATCTCCCCCACAGGGTCCATCGTTTGATTGGGTATTGGGCTTGGGAATGATGGGATTGATGATCGGTTTGCGATGGAAATGATGCGAGGAATCTTTCTCATTTGGTTGCTTGGTGGGGCCCCGTTTATTGCTTCCCCATTGGCGGATGCCTGGTCATGGGGCGGGTTGATTGCCCATCAACTGGGCGTCAAAAAAGTGGGAACCGCTTGTTTGTGGCGTGCGTATCGTACCGATCCCCATACCCTTCGACATCAGTATAACCTGGGCCTTTCTTACCGTCATACCCATCAATACCACGCTGCCCAACAAACCTTCATGGCATTGGCGAATCGACCCTTACCCCACCCACTTCGCCAGAAAACAAGGCAACAATTGGCGTTCCTTGCCATCCAATTAGGGCAGCATCAGGCTGCTTTTGATTGGTATCAACAGATGGTATCCCAGCCCCCCTTTCCAGCCCGTACCCCCCACGATTGGGCCCATATCACCGCCCGCTTGACACCCACGATATCCCCACCGCAAGATCATGGGCAATGGGCTGCCATCATTGACCAATTTGATCAGGCCTTACCTGTCTCTCCCGCCTCTGCCCCCACCACACGAAAGGCCCCCATCGATTGGTAACCAATCGTCCCCTTGTTTTTAGCCTGATCCTTTGTTGGGTTTCCCTGCCCATTGTGGGGGGAAGTCTCAGCGTTCGTACCAGCATTACCCCTGATAGCATTCAACTGGGTCAAACCGCCATATGGCGGGTTACCATTACGGCCCCGTCATCTGAACCCCTGCCCAAAGCAAGCCCGCCACCCGTTGCGGGATTGGACTATCAGTCCCAAAGTGAAGACACCACCTACCGACCCCAAGGCAAGCAACTAATGGCCACCCTCACCCAACAATTTGTGGTCACACCCCGTGTTCCCGGGGTATTCAAATTCCCCGCCATTCAACTCTCGGATCAAGGGAAACCCGTTCGAAGTAACCCATTGGTGTTATGGGTTGCCTCCCCACCCGAGGCAAAGCCCGGTCTTCCCAAAAGTGCCATCGAGCTTGTGAGCCACGTGTCCACACAAAAAGCGTATGTCGGACAGCCCATTGGGTATCGCCTCACGGCATGCTTGGCCCCCGGTATTACCGACCAAGGACTATTAGATGAGCATACCCTGACCCCTCCCCTCATGGCAGGATTCATTGAGCTGATGCCCCACCCAGCAACATCGTCGGTGGATAGCAGCCACAATCAACGGTGCAAAACCTTCCTGTCCCGACTTTTAATTCCCATGACGCCGGGGTTGCATACCCTCTCTGAGGCCACACTGGTCACCCGCTTTACCAAACAAGCGGTCACCCAACTATCATTATCCGAACCGATTGATATTGACGTGTTGCCCATCCCAACCCCCCCCCCATTGTTTAAGGGGGCGGTGGGAAACCTTAGACTTCAGGTTGACGCCACCACCCTGAGAGGACGACCCTATCAACCCATTCCGATGTGGGTGACCCTTCGGGGTGACGGCAATGCCATTATGATCAATGAACTGATTGTCCCCACGGCCGATGGGGCACTGGTGATCCCCCGCTTGGTCAAACCCTCTGCCACCGATTGGCAAGAAACCAAGTATCTTTATGACATCGTGCCCCAGCGAACGGGTACCATCACCATCCCAGGGTTTCAATTGATGGTGTTTTCACCCGCCCATCGATCCTTCAAACGGATCTCATCACCCGCTATTACCTTACTCATTGGGGATGCTGACATGCCGGTGTTACCCTATCCACCCGACCTGGCTGGCCCCATTGACCACATGCCCGTTGATGGCCGTCCCTTTATCCTTTGGCTGTGGGGTGGGTGCTTGCTACTGGTTCTGGGATCGGAGCTATGGTTACATCGCCGTCGGTCTTCCCTGCCACCGTCTGTGGACTGGCCTCGTGTTCATCGCAACGCCCTTGTGACCCTGGCGTCACTGAGTATCACCCCACCTTCTCCGGAGGCTGGGCATCAGTTGTATCAATTGGGAATGGAAGTGTTGTCTAACCGATTGCAACAACCCTTGACCCCCTTGTCACACGAGCAGCTGATCGGTATGGTTTTATCCAAGGGGGGCGAGCCGGAATGGGTTGTGTTGCTCACTGAGTGGGGAGAGTGTGTCCATCGAATTGCATACGCCCCGGATGGGGTCTCACTCGAACCGTATCAACGTGCCATCGCATTAACCCGACAATTGATTCAAAAAACTGCCCAATGGAGGCCGTCTGCATGACCCACCCAATTCGATTGCCACTGGTCCTATCCCTGTTTCTGATTGCCCTCTTTGCGTGCTCAGGGTATGCCACTCCGCGTCCCCCCCTTGCACCCATCGAAGGGATTCAACTGGCCCATGGTCACCTGCAACAACACCATATTGGGGCGGCCCGTTGGGTACTCGAAAAAGCCACCCGTCAGGCCCCGCGATCC
>RGUG01000235.1 GCA_010027915.1 bacterium
CGTGCCGTGGGTGAGTTTAGATCGCTTGAAAGCATTGGGCAGGCGGTGGTCAATTTTTTTGGTAATGATGTGCCCATTCGGGTAAAAGACTTGGGGACTGTCGAAGATGGGTTGGAAGACGAAACCAATCGGGCGTATGTGAATGGTCGTCCCTCGCTTTTTCTTCGGGTCTATCGACAATCGGGGGCGAATACCATCGAGGTGGTCAACGCGGTCAAACGGCAGGTATCGGTTTTGAATGCCAGCTATGGTGATGCAAAAGGGCAATCCATTCGCATGCAAGTGGTGCGTGATGGATCCAAATTTATTGAGGCCAATGTGACCGATGTCAAAGAATCGATTTTAATTGGGATCGTGTTAACCATCGTGGTGGTGTATTTGTTTTTGGGGTCCTTTCGATCCACGATTATTACCGCGTTAGCTTTACCCAATTCGTTAATCGGGGCGTTTTTGCTGATGGGATGGGCTGGGTTTTCGATTAATGTGATGTCCTTGTTGGCCTTAAGTTTGTCAGTCGGGCTTTTAATTGATGATGCCATTGTGGTGCGAGAAAATATTTTTAGGCATTTGGAAATGGGGAAGTCAGGCTTACAAGCGGCGTTGGATGGTACCAAGGAAGTGTTGTTGGCCGTCATTGCCACGACCTGTGCGGTGATTGCTGTTTTTGCTCCCATTGGGTTTTTGAATGGGGTTGTCGGTCAGTTTTTCAAGGAATTTGGGTTAACCATTTGTTTTGCCATGGCCATTTCGCTTTTTGATGCGGTGACAGTGGCCCCGATGTTGTCGGCGTATTTTGCTTCTTCGGATCATGGCAAATCAGCACGGGGATGGTGGCATGTGGTGGGTGCCCCTGCCCGATGGTTTGATCGGATGCAGGGCAAAATGGAGCGTGGGTATGTTCGGTTATTGGCCCGTTCGTTGCGGCGTCCTTTGTGGGTGTTGGGTGGTGCGTTGATTGTGTTTATCATGAGTTTTGTGGCCATCAAACATGTGCCCAAAACGTTTTTGCCAGCCCAAGATGCGGGTGAGTTTGCGGTGTCGATTGAACTACCTGAGGGAACATCTTTGGATGAAACCGATCGGGTGGCCCATACCATTGATGCGGTGATCCGCACACATCCAGAAGTGAATGTGTCGGTTATGACGGTGGGGGATGCCCGTGGCAAGGCCAATACCGCGACCATTATTATTAACATGGTGCCGGCTGGGCAACGCCGGGTGAACACGTCTGAGTTCAAAGAGATATTGCGTGGTGAACTCAAGGCGTATGCGTATGCCAAACCCATTGTCAAAGATGTGGATATAGTAGGGGGGGGGCAGCGTCCGTTTAATGTGGTGATCAAAGGCCCTGATTTGGCGACGATTACCCCCATTGCCCAATCGGTGTATGAGCGGATGAAAAAAAGCCAGGATGTGTTGGATCCTGAAATCAACTACAAAGTTGGAAAACCTGAGTTTAGGGTCCAATTGAATGATGCATCCATGGCGTATTTGGGTGTTTCGACCGTGGCGGCCGGTGGCGAATTACGGCAATTGATTTCGGGTAGCACGCCGGCAGTGTTTCGTGAAAAAGGGGAAGAGTATGCCATTCGGGTGAGGCTTCGTCCGGAGCAACGGCAGTTGGATCGGCAATTTTCGCTGGTGAATATCCCGAATACCAATGGGGCGCTGGTGAAGCTGTCGTCCATTGCCCGACCCGAACGCGTGTTGTCACCGGCTGAAATTAACCGACAAGACCGTTCCAAATCCATTATGATTTCCTGTGATGTGTCCCCAAAAGGCAAGGGAATTGGGGGGATTCAATCCGATTTGGAACGCACATTTGAGACCATGAACTTGCCAGAAGGGGTACGCTACTCGTTTATTGGCCAAGCCGAAAATTTTAAAGAATTGGGACAAAACATGGGGATGGCGGCCTTGTTGGGTATTTTGTTTATTTATATGGTCTTGGCGTCACTCTACGAATCGGTGGTCACCCCGTTCACGATTATGTTGGTGTTGCCTTTGGCTATTTGTGGTGCGTTTTATGCCTTGTTTATTACCGGAAAATCATTGGATCTTTTTTCGATGATTGGGTGCATTATGTTGTTGGGTGTGGCCACCAAGAACTCTATTATCTTGGTGGATTACACCAATCAGTTGGTTCAAAAGGGAATGGATCATCATACGGCTTTGTTGCAAGCGGGCCAGACGCGTTTGCGTCCGATCTTAATGACCACGATTGCCTTGATTGCGGGCATTTTGCCGGTGGCCATTGGGTTAAATGAAGCTTCGCGACAACGGACATCGATGGGCGTGGCCATTATTGGTGGGTTGGTGAGTTCAACGTTGTTAACGTTGGTGGTGGTACCGGCGGCTTATTCTTATATTGAGCGGTTTAGGGTATGGTCTTTAAAATGGGCCAAACGTCGGTTTCAGGTGACAGAGGTCCGTTAGTCTCATATCGTCCCTTCCCCCCC
>RGUG01000236.1 GCA_010027915.1 bacterium
TGCCTTGCCTGCTGCATTGGCGGCTGTGTTACCCAATGCATTACCGGATGCCTTGCCTGCTGCATTGGCGGCTGTGTTACCCAATGCATTACCGGATGCCTTGGCCAAGGTGGGGGCGTGTGTGAACAGTCCACAACACCCCAACCCTACCCCGGTTATGTTTTCGAGTGCTGCTCATGACACAGCGGCAGCGGGTGGTCTGGGCACGCCATCGCCGGTGGTGGTAGCCGGTGATTGGCACGACAAGGCAAGCATTGCCACTTCGGTTCTGGCAACAGTGGGGGTGATCGCACTGATATTAGCCGCATGGGCCGCAAGAAAAGCCAGTGCAGCCGATGCCAAATGTGTCGAAGCAGAAGGCGGTGGCCGTCCGGTGAAGGGTATACCCGTTACCGCAGATCTTGTTTTCTGTTGACCCCGCGTCTTGTTCCTGGGTGGGCGGTCATTACCTGAGTGAGTAAATAAAGGCAGGATGAATAATATGGCATTAGTAGTAGCAGAAGTAGCAAATCGTTTAGCAGCCGGTGGATTGCCCGGTGGCTTTGGTAGTATCAATTGGGGTGTACTATGTTTAATGGTCGCTCAGGGATTGAAGCAGGCATGGGCGGCCATGCCATTGCAGACTCCCCAATCGCAAGATCAAACGGGACCAGCAACCAGAGGGTGGACGCCACCAACGATGGAGCAATTAACGACAGCATTACAGACTTACCCCAAGGATATCAATAGCCCACCTCTCACTCTCAATTCAGAGGTGTTCAAGAGTATTTTAGAGAATTACAAACTCTATAATGATCCTAATACTTCAGATGAAGAAAAATTAAGTTATAAGTCATACATAAGTGAGAGGATTAGTGAAATCATACAGGCTAATTTGAATGCTGGTTCCCCCTCCTTCATTGTGGCCCAAAATGGCATTACCGAACCTATTCAAACGGTCGAGCGCTTGTTCGATAAACTCTTTAACCAAGAGTCGCTTTTTATTCAGGGGACGCTCTGTAGTCCCAACCCCCATGCTCCTTCGTCCCAACCGGTTGCCCTGAACAATCAGACCAGGGCCGAGGTCATACGCCAGATTGAACGTTTTTGTGGTGTCGACACTCAGCAGGCAACAACCCTTTTATTGAACACGATGGCAATGTTGAAGCCCTTCATCGACACATGTCAAGGAAGTGACACTAGACAGGGCAATAGCTTGGAGATCCTACAAGAGGTCGTCACAACGGTATTTGGCACCGTTGTCCCAATAAAGCAAATGCAAACAATGATAGAACCACTGATGACCGCCCTATCAGGTGTTAATTGGCATAGTCAGATCGGTTATCTCAGCGAGTGTTTAAAAGAGATCATGAAGACCACCACCACCACACCCGCACCCACCACCACGCCTGTACCCCCCATCCCAGGTACCACAAGCCATGTCGAGATATGTCATATAGGGCAATCAGTTGATGGCCCCCCCCCTTCGATACCCAGGGCAACCATGCAATTTATCCAAGTATTTTGTGGTGTTACACCAGAACAAGCCGAAGCGATAGCCACGATGATCACAGTCGCACTCAATGCCACACTCACCCAATGCACGCTTCAGGAGCTGGGAAGCTCGAGTAAGAGCCTGCGTGATCTCGAATACGTCGTCAAACAGTCACTACAGATGCTCGGTAAATGGCCGTTCGACGCCAAGCAAATGGGTAATCCATTTCCTTTAGACGTTATTGTAAACATACTGGATCCTATGATGACGTCTTTATTGCCCTATTGGCGGGAGTTCATCGTCTCGCTTGTCATGTGTATCGATCAACAGCACCCTCATTCGCCAGGCATCACATCGTATGGGGCGACACCCTCACCCCCCCATGTCAGCACACTCGCATCATCGTATGCCACTCAAGGGTCCAGTATGGCCATGATGACAATGATGATCAATGATCGGAGCAAACCGGACCCCACTATACCCGGCTACCTGGTGACATCATCCAATACCACGAATGTCTCATCTCTGTTGGGTACTGCCGGGCAAGAGGGGAATGAAAAAATGGACACGACATGGACACGTCTTAATGAAAAGATTGATGCCGTCACAATGGGTCTGGGTGTTGGACTTGGTATTCCTTTGGGTTTGGGGTTAATAACAATCGCTATCCTATTGTACCGCTTGGTAACTGCTCAACAAGCAGGTGAGCTAGCAGAAGTCACCGCCGGTGGCCAAGAAACGGGTACCACAAATACGAGACAGCCAACGGTTATTGCAACACTCGTATTTGCCTAACATCGAGCTTGGCAAGACAAGTAAACCCAATACATATCCTCAGCCTCACTCTCTCCCCCTTCCCGGTGGGGACGGGGAACCCCTTGATGATCACCCATTAACACATCATCCCAAACGTTCGGTCTGAATCCACGCCGTACGACGT
>RGUG01000237.1 GCA_010027915.1 bacterium
GGATGTGGCGTTGTTGCAACATGTGATACTGATTGGCATGATGGGCATGAGCCTGGACTCAATCGCTGCAAAAGAAGGGATGCGCTACTACAAAGCCATGAAAGACTTAACGGCCGACCTTGACGCACACCACATTCAAGCAGCGTTTTTAATGCAATCTCCCCCGTTATCCGCCCTGACCAACATTTGCATTCATGGGGAAAAAATGCCCCAAAAAAGCACCTATTTTTATCCCAAATTGATTACCGGATTGGTGATGAATCCCGTCAATCCGCTTGCCCCATCTTATTCCATCCATCAGGAGACATCTCATGAACACACGCATTGAAACCGATAGCATGGGCCCTATTGAAGTCCAATCCCAGCATTATTGGGGTGCCCAAACCCAGCGCTCTTTGCACCATTTTGGCATCGGAACGGACACCATGCCCCCCGAATTAATCCGAGCCTTTGCCATACTAAAACAAGCCGCTGCCATCACCAATCATGAGTTGGGAAAACTAACAACCGAAAAAAAAGACCTCATCGTATCTGTGTGCCAAGAAATCATAGGGGGCAAATGGGCCGCCCAATTCCCGCTGCGGATCTGGCAAACAGGGTCTGGCACCCAAACCAACATGAATGTAAATGAGGTCATTTCAAATCGTGGAATCGAACTAGCCGGCGGGAAAATGGGTTCTAAATCACCCATTCACCCCAATGATGATGTGAACATGTCCCAATCATCCAACGACACCTTCCCGACCGCCATGCACATTGCCGCTGTCGAAATGATGGTCCATTCCTTGATCCCCTCTATTCAGCGATTGCGGGATGGGTTGCAAGCCAAAGCCCGTGCGTTTGACTCGCTGATCAAAATCGGTCGAACCCACTTAATGGATGCGGTTCCCCTCACATTGGGACAAGAGTTTTCGGGCTATGTCGAACAATTGGACCAAGTATTACGCCGCATCGATTATGTGTTGCCAGATTTATATGAGCTGGCCATTGGGGGCACCGCCGTGGGCACCGGGTTAAACACCCACCCCCAATTTGCAGAAAGAGTGGCCCGTCATATTGCCGATTATACCCAATTACCCTTTGTTAGTGCCCCCAACAAGTTTAGTGCATTGGCCAGCCACGATCCGTTGGTGTTTGCATCCGGGGCCCTTAAATCATTGGCAACCGCCCTCATGAAAATAGCGAACGACATTCGTTGGATGGGATCCGGCCCACGTTGCGGCCTGAATGAACTGCAACTGCCAGAAAATGAGCCTGGATCATCCATTATGCCCGGTAAAGTCAACCCCACTCAGAGTGAGGCCATGACCATGGTATGCGTACAAGTGATGGGAAATGACGCCACCATTGGTATCGCCGCCAGTCAGGGTCATTTTGAATTGAATGTGTTCAAACCCGTTATCATTCATAATGTGATCCATTCATGCCGACTTTTAGGATCTGCGATGGACCATTTCTTGGCCCATTGTGTGAGTGGGTTAACGGCCAACGAATCCCAATTGGCCCATTATTTAGACCACTCGCTGATGTTGGTCACCGCACTCAACCCCAAAATCGGGTATGACAATGCAGCCAAAGTGGCCAAAAAAGCCCATCAAGAGCAAACCTCATTAAAAGACGCCTGCCTGGCATTGGGGTTTTTAACTGAGAGTGAGTTCCACGACGCCGTTAACCCTGCCCACATGTTAGGGCCATCATAAAGAGTCTGAGTTCTTATTCCAGTGGGGAGGGGGAGGATGTCGCCCAAAACTGGGACATTGTCCTGATCCTCTGTGCACAACGAAGGATAGACGCCGCAACTCATGGACGCCTCAAAACCGTCAAAAATGCGAACACGTCAGGGGATTAGCGATGGTAAGCGATTGCATGAGTCGGCTGTGAGATCAAGGGAAAGCGCCCATCATTTCATCAAGGAATCCAAAACACCTGCATGATAAACACCATTTGAGAGAGTGGGAGTGGGTTGCTGACACCCCCTCAAAAAACCAGTAAACCAATTGAATAACACCCTGTTGCAAAGCAAGAAAAAGAGACCCATTGGGTGTCACTGTATTGGCTACAGGCTCATGACGAGCACGCATGAAAAGTCAGCTGGAATGTTTTTTGCAACGTATGTTTGGAACCATACCAAAGGGCTAAAGCGTGTCTCTATCGGCTCAGGGCGTGACGACCGACCACCCAATTGACGACTCGTTTAGACCGGGTTCAACTCCCTTGTCATCCCAAAGGCCCCCGAAGCAGCTCCCATTCAGCCCTAAGGGCCTCCAATAGCCCAGCAGGCCGACTCAAATCCATCAGGTCTTGGCGAGAATAAGAACCATTCATATAGGTCGCTAACGCTCCATTGGCTGCCGGCACATTGGCACGAGCCAAACGAATCGCCTCCATTACAGCCGGAACATCGGGGTAG
>RGUG01000238.1 GCA_010027915.1 bacterium
ATAAAATTCACTGGCCGCCACATCCAAGGCCAAGCCCACTTGCCCTTTGTATCCGGCTTGATCAATGGCCGCCACAATGTATGACAATGCGGCTTCGTTAGACGCCAATGAAGGGGCAAACCCACCCTCGTCACCCACCGCAGTCGAATGCCCCTCTGTATGTAAAATCCCCTTTAATGCCATGAATATTTCGCTGCCAGCACGCAGGGCCTCTGCAAAGGATGGGGCACCATGAGGGATAATCATAAACTCCTGAAAATCGACGGAATTATTGGCGTGTTGCCCCCCATTTAAAATATTCATCATGGGTACGGGCAAGGTATGGGCAAACGGACCCCCGAGGTAACGAAACAATGGGATGCCGGCTTCGGCTGCAGCGGCACACGCTGTGGCCATCGACACGCCCAATAGGGCATTGGCACCCAATCGTGACTTGTTAGGGGTGCCGTCTAATTCAATCAGGGCCGCATCCACCGCCATTTGATTGGCAACGGGCATGCCAATCAGGGTCTCTTGAATGGTGCTGTTAACATGGGTGATGGCCTGGTCTACCCCTTTGCCTCCAAACCGATTGGGATCACGATCCCGCCATTCCAATGCTTCGCGTGAGCCGGTTGACGCCCCACTGGGCACAATTGCACGGCCCACACAACCCGAGCTGGTGATGATTTCTACCTCTACTGTTGGGTTTCCCCTGGAATCAAGGACAGATCGGGCAAATAATTGGTCGATAATTGACATCATAACTCCTTTAAATCGACAGGGTGATGGGGGCAGGGCTACGCAACCGACGGCCCGGGTTGGGACCCACCCGAAAGGGTTCGGACTGGTACTTGGGTTCCGGGGTTAGCGTGCGACCATCCCATATTACCCACTCATCAAAATCGGATGGCTCGTCTTGTTTGAACCATAAAACCGTTCGGTATTGCAAGACCTGACCCGTGTTGAGCCCCCGCAATGACACCCCTTGACCAATGGCATCCCAGCGTTCCACGAACCGGCCAGTGGGTTTGATGGTAAATTCCCCACAATAATCGCCCACACACAACCCGATATGAGACCAAGGCAATCGAGATACCGGCACAAACTGATGGGGAAACGCCAGGCTTGATGCCACCACCCATCCCAGGGCGGCGGTCCCTTTTTCATTCAACACAAAGACCCATTTGCCAGCCCCCTGGTCCCCGGTCCCCCATTGCGCCGGGTGTTCATAGACCACCCGGACCCGTACCCCCCGTTTTAGTTGGGTGATCACATGGGCATCCTGTCCATTGGATGGGGCGGAACGAGTGGCCACTGGTGCGATGGTGATCACAAAAGGGGTGGCCCATTCATTAAAATGAGGCAAAACCGGTTTGCGAAAGGGCGTGGCTCCCTTTGGCCATGGGGTGGTCATGACATGGGCGGCAGACGACAACGGAATGGGGCGGGATCGGGGTATAAAACGGGTGATCAGGGGGTCGATACGGTGGTACCACAACACCAGCATTGCCATCTTCATATCAGGCCGAAGCAGGGTGATCACGCCGGTTAGCAAGACGCTGCTGATGGCCAATAATGTCGCTATTTTTAAGAAGCCAAACCGCATACTGACGACTATATCAGGATGTGGCAATGACGCCAAATCACAGGGATGATGGGCCGGTGTTATCACGATGGGTCAGGGGGAGTCGGGGGATGATGGGACGGAATCCCGCAGAGGGAATCATCGGGTTGATGCCCCATTGTTTTGTGTCATAATGTCGGCATGACAACCGTTTTAATGTGGCTTAGTGCCTGTCGGCCCCGGACCCTGCCGCTGACACTGTCTCCCCTTCTGGTGGGGGCGGCGTTGTGTTGGCAAGCAGGACAGTGGGCATGGGAATGGGCCGTGTTGATGGGATGCACCGCCGTCTTGCTACAAATAGGGGCCAATTTGGCCAATGACTATTTTGATGGGGTCAATGGCAAAGACTCACCCCATCGGGTAGGGCCTACCCGATTGACGGGCTCTGGATTGGTCAAGCCAGGTCACGTGAAAGGGGCCATGTGGGGGGTGTTAGGGGCGGCGGTATGCTTGGGCATCCCCATCATGATCCGTGGGGGATGGCCGATTGTGTTGGTGGGTATCGCATCGGTATGGGCCGCTTGGGGCTACAGTGGGGGAAAACGGCCTTATGGGTATTGGGGGGGGGCAGATGGGATAGTGTGGCTCTTTTTTGGGCCAGTGGCCTGCCAAGGAATGGTGTGGGTGATGACCCATCGCCTGATCATGGATGCATGGGTATTGGGGGCTGCCCAAGGGTTGGTGGCCACCGCTGTGTTGGTGGTGAATTATATTCGAGATGAAACGGAAGACCGACAAACGGGTAAACGCACCTTGGTGGTACGCTTTGGTAGCCGTTGGGGGTATTGGCAATAC